>CAZYHJ010000063.1:0-11344 GCA_964646645.1 uncultured Saprospiraceae bacterium
ATTCATTATCATGGAGCCAAAGAGGATATCAGAAAATATATCGACCGGTCAGATTGTATTGTCCTTCCTTCATACCGCGAAGGCATGCCACGGGTGATCATGGAAGCCATGTCGATGGAGCGTCCGGTCATCACCACGGATACTGCAGGATGCCGCGAGACGATTGATCCTTTGGTCAGTGGATACCTGGTGCCCGTCAAAAACGCCGAAGCCCTGGCCGGCGCCATGATGAGTTTTATCGCACTCGATGAAACCTCAAGGAGCAAAATGGGGAAGGAAGGTCGACGAAAGGTCCTCATGGAGTTTGACGATCACATCATTGCTGATCAACTCTATGCCTTTATCTCAGCGCTCTAACTGTTAGCTGATCATACGTTGCTTTATGCATGCTGGAAACCATTTCCAATGCATTTCATGCTAGCATCAGACAATCGATAGCCTCCAGATGCACCGACGCATTCTTTTTTTTCTCTACCACTATCCACCCGCCATGGGCACAGCGGCAAAACGAAACCACCGCATAGTAGACGCCCTGCTGCCTTATGTGGAGCGAGGGGATGTATTTACAGCATCATCCGTGGATACCATTGAGGGGGAAAATCTGCATATACATCATGTCCCTGCAGCAGACTACAGACAGTGGATGCGCGGCCGGACCAAAGACGCGGCCGTGCCGGAGTCCGTCAAGCAAAATGTATTTTCTCAATGGATAGTGAAACTGATCAACACCTTTCCGTTTTCTATCATCGCCGGGGAAGGAGGTTTGTGGTACATGTTCAGACTGCAGTCCGAGGCGGAAGCTTTGATTAAGCATCAAGGCGTCACACATCTGTACTCCTCCTTCAGACCATTTACAGACCATTATGTGGCCTACCGGCTTAAACGGAAGTATCCTCACCTGGTTTGGATCGCGGACTTCAGGGATCTCATCATCGATCCGCATTACAATCATATATTTTTCCCGCGCAGGCATCAAGCCTTTTTTAAAAAGGTATTCAGGACGGCCAACGTACTCACTACTGTATCCGATGGACTAGCGCTTCATCTTAAAGCCTATCATTCCAACGTCATCACACTGCGCAATGGGGTACCTGATGATATGCCCACCCCGCAACCTGTTCCATCCGAATGCTTTACGCTGGTATATACCGGCTCTATGTTTTTAGATAAGCGCAATGCCGACCCCATCTTCAAAGCTATACAGGAACTTATCCAGGAGACGGAGATCGAGGCGCAGGATATTCAGATAGTTTATGCCGGCAAGGACAGTGGACAATGGAATAAACTCGCGAAACAATACAGATTTGAAAAACTGTTTGTGGATCTGAAAATTATACCTGCTGAAAAAGCAAAGGTCCTTCAACAGAAAGCATGCATCAACATTCTGTTATCCATTGCCTCCGATGAATTACATGGTGTGCTCACCGGAAAAATGGTAGAGTATTTCGAGGCCGGGAGCCCGGTACTTGCCATTGTGATGCAGCAAAACGATCCCGAGTTAACCGCCATACTCCACGACATCAAAATCGGTGATAGTTTTTCCGATCAGGAAGAAGACTTTCCGAAGATTAAAGCTTTTATTTTATCCGAATACAAATTCTGGAAATCAACCGGCACAAATCGCAAGCCCGTGGATCTGGATATCTTGAAAGAAAAGTATTCCATGCCATCCACCATCAAACCCCTCCTCGATATGCTCTAATCTGAAATTACCCCTCCCCACGCTCAAGATCACAGAACTTATCACTCCATCACCTCATCACTCCATCACCCCATCATCACGCATGACCTTTTCTTTACTTAAAACGGATTCGGCAACCTCCGCCCGCGCCGGCATCCTCCATCTCCCACATGGCGATGTAGAGACACCCATCTTCATGCCTGTTGGTACGGCAGGCACCGTCAAGGCTGTGCATCAGCATGACCTTACAGATCAGGTGCATGCGCAGATCATCCTGGGTAACACTTATCATTTATATCTGCGTCCCGGAACACAAATACTGCAGGAAGCAGGAGGCTTGCACAGGTTCAACGGATGGCACAAGCCTATGCTCACTGACAGCGGAGGTTACCAGGTGTACTCCCTCAGTAAACAAAGAAAGATTAAAGAAGAGGGTGTCAAATTCAGTTCGCATATCGATGGATCAAAACATCTTTTTACACCGGAGAACGTCATGGATATTCAACGTCAGATTGGCGCGGATATCATTATGGCCTTTGATGAATGTACCCCTTATCCATGCGATGAACGATACGCCACCCGATCGATGCATATGACCCATCGCTGGCTGGATCGTTGTATTGCTAGACATAAAGAGACCGAGGGACTATATGGATACGAACAGATTCTCGCGCCCATCGTGCAGGGCAGTACCTATCCGCATCTGCGCAAGCAATCAGCGGAGTACATTGCTTCACGCGACATGCCCATCAATGCCATCGGCGGCCTCTCCGTGGGTGAACCGCATGAAGAGATGTATGGAATGACTGAAATTGTGACAGGTATATTGCCCAAAGAAAAACCAAGATATCTTATGGGCGTCGGTACGCCAGCCAATATTCTTGAATGTATCGCGCTCGGTATCGATATGTTTGATTGCGTACTCCCTACCCGCAATGCGAGACATGGATTGTTATATACTTCAAGAGGTATCATCCATATCCGGAATGAAAAATGGAAGCATTGTTTCGATCCGATCGATCCGGAATCTACCGCATCTACCAGTCGTGAACACACCCTGGCTTATCTGCGCCACCTGATCATCTCTGGTGAAGCCCTGGGGGCCATGATTTCTTCCCTTCAGAACCTCGCTTTTTACCTCTCCCTTGTCCAACAGGCCCGTCGTCATATCCTCGACGGTACCTTTGCTGACTGGAAATCTTCAGTACTTCCGGTAATTTCCCGCCCCATACTGAGCGGGGATTAACGAAAGTTTATATTTTTCAGTCACAATATTCCCCCCAGGGGCTTGTTTATTGAGGGATGAGGATACCACTGTTGCTGCTTGCTGCCCTTTTGTCGCATTCAGTCTGGGCCCAGTCAGCGGTCCTGCTGAACTACGATGCTATTACGACCTTTGACTGGAGGTTGTTTCAGGGAAAGATCAACGAAAAACATATTGCTCAAATGGGCGACAATACCGGTGCCGTGACGGTCTCGTCCATCAGCTACACCGCCAAACAAACTTCCCCGCACAAAGTCACCATTGCCATCTATGCCCGCTTTCATGTCAATGAATCCTGGACCAAATATCCCAAACTACCTGATCCGGATGGAGCCCTTGAACATGAAAAACGCCATCTCGATCTCACGGAAATCTATGCAAGGCAGCTGCGCAAAATGATCAGTGAATCCAGCTTTACGGAAAGAAATTTTAAATCGGAAATCGACCGGATGTTCCAGGAGATCGTGAAGATCCACCGGGATGAACAAGTACGCTATGATGCGGAAACCGATCACTCCATTGATACTGACCAACAAGCCATCTGGAATATTGCCATTGACCAGACCTTACAGGATCTGGTCGATTACAGCCATACCCTGCAGGTGATTGAGCTGAAGTAAATTTTTCCGTCTTGAAATATCACCTGAAACAACATAAAGGCCCATGTTTGTTTCCTCTTGTTTTTTCTACCTTTGCCCCTCCGAAAAAGATTATCAAGTACGCAAGATCAATGAATTATGGTTAATCTACTTTCATCACAAGAAGTATATAAACCCATAAACTTATAAACCTATAAACTTATAAATCCAACCTAAACAAATGGCCGGCGAAAAAGTGATTTTTTCAATGGAAGGCGTCAGTAAGATCTACCCACCTTCCAAGCAAGTATTAAAGAACATATGGCTCTCCTTTTTTTATGGAGCTAAAATCGGTGTACTGGGTCTCAACGGCTCCGGTAAGTCTTCTCTCCTCCGCATCATCGCAGGACGCGATCAGAACTACGACGGCAAAGTCTGGTTTGATGGTGAATATAAAATCGGTTATCTGGAACAGGAACCTGTACTTGATGATAACAAGACCGTAAGACAAACCGTAGAAGAAGCGGTACAACATATCGTGGATCTGATGAAGGAGTATGAGGACATCAATCTCAAACTCGCCGAACCCATGGACGATGATCTCATGATGAAGACCATCGAACGCCAGGGGGAACTCATGGAAAAGTTGGATCACTACAACGCATGGGAACTCGATTATAAGCTGGGCACTGCTATGGAATCTTTGCGCTGCCCGCCTGAAGATGCTATGATCGGCTTATTGTCCGGAGGAGAAAGAAGGCGCGTGGCACTGTGTCGTTTGTTGTTGTCTCAACCGGATATCCTTTTGCTGGATGAGCCGACTAACCACCTCGATGCCGAGAGTGTGTTGTGGCTCGAACAATTTCTCCAGAATTTTCCGGGCACAGTTATCGCCGTGACGCACGACCGTTACTTCCTCGACAATGTGGCAGGTTGGATTCTTGAACTTGACCGGGGTGAAGGCATTCCTTGGCAGGGTAATTACTCTTCCTGGCTGGAACAAAAGGCAAAGCGCCTCGAGCAGGAAGAGAAGACAGAAACCAAGCGTAAGAAAGCGCTGGAACATGAGTTGGAATGGATACGCATGGCCCCCAAGGCCCGTCAGGCAAAAGGGAAGGCCCGTCTCAACGCCTACGATCAATTGCGTAATGCGGAGATCAAGGAGAAAGAAGCCAAGTTGGAATTATTTATTCCACCTGGTCCGCGCCTCGGTGATGTAGTCATCGAATGCAATAATGTATCCAAAGGATTTGGTGATCGCTTACTGATCGATAACTTTTCTTTTAAGGTACCAAAGAATGCCATCGTCGGTATCATCGGCCCCAACGGTGTCGGAAAATCTACCTTATTCCGCATGATCGTCGGCGAACAAAAACCAGACAAGGGAGAAATCATCATCGGCGATACCGTGCAGGTGAGCTATGTCGATCAGGCCCACAAGGACCTTGATCCGAATAAGACGGTTTACGAAGTTGTGGGTGGAGGTAATGAATTAATTACCGTTGGTGGTTCGCAGGTCAACGTCCGTGCCTACATCAGCAAATTCAACTTTACCGGTGCCGATCAGCAAAAGAAGATAGGCGTGTTGTCAGGCGGAGAGCGAAACAGAGTACAATTGGCAATTACCCTGCGCGAAGGAGGCAATGTACTCCTCCTCGACGAACCTACAAACGACATCGATGTCAACACACTCCGTGCATTGGAAGAGGCGCTGGAAAATTTTGCAGGTTGCGTGCTGGTGATCTCCCACGACCGTTGGTTTATCGACAGACTCGCCACTCATATCCTCGCGTTCGAAGATGAAGGTGAAGTCATATTCTTTGAAGGTAACTTCCAGGATTATGAAGAGGCCAAGAAGAAACGTCTCGGAGATATCACGCCCAAACGGCCCCGGTTTAAAAACATGATCAGCTGATCAAGGGTTTATAAGTTTATAGGTTTATAAGTTTATTGTTTTTTTATTGCCTATTGCCTATTGCCTATTGCTTATTGCCTATTACTCTATGCCCTCTGCTCTATGCCCTTTGCCCAAATTGTGGTAGATGAATAAATCACCAAAACGGATTTGCCTCATCAGTGTGGAGATATTCGCCTATGGCAAATACGGCGGATTCGGAAAGGCGACACGGACGATCGGAAGTGAATTGGCGAAAAGGGGATATGAGGTATTTGCTGTAGTGCCCCGCAGAGAAGACCAGCAGCCTGAGGAAGATATTGATGGCATCACAGTCTTAAGTTATCTGCCATCAGACGTCTTAAAGAGTGGCGGGCTATACAAGAAAATCAACGCGGATATTTATCATTCATGCGAGCCTTCCTTTGGTACATGGATGGCGAAAAGGCATCTGCCAGATGCCAGGCACATTTCTACCATAAGAGATCCCCGTGATGCGCATGATTGGTATCTCGAATTTCTGTATCCATCGCAAAGCAAGTGGCAGGTGGTTAAAAACTATCTGTATGAAACCAACTTCATGGTCCGAAGTGCGGTGCGACATAGCGATGGAGTCTTTTCCCCGGCAAAATTCATGTTGCCGAAGATCAAAAAGATCTACGGGCTAAAGCAGGACCCGTTATTTCTTCCGACACCAGTGATCATTCCGGATCATTTGACCAAGTCCGCAACCCCGCAGGTGCTGATGATGACCCGATTGGATCCGCGGAAGCGCCCGGAGTTAATATTGTCTCTTGCGGACAACTTCCCGCGGGTCAGTTTTCATGTGGCAGGAAAAAGCCGCGTACCGGAGTATGAATCAACACTCCGGGAAAAGTATCAACGAGACAACATTACTTTTCATGGATTCGTCGATCAGTTTCGTGGCACGCTGCATCACGATCTCATGGAGAAATCCTGGATTCTCGCCAATGCCGCCATCCGTGAAGGGTTGCCCAATTCATATCTCGAAGCGGCCGCGCATCAGACAGCGATATTGAGTTATGTCAATCCGGATGATTTTGCCTCTGACTTTGGTTTTCATGCGGCCACTGATAATTTTGAAGAAGGCATCTCCAACTTGCTTCACGGGGATGCCTGGAAAGAGCGGGCCATCCGGGGCTACAATTATGTTTTGGATACTTTTGCACTGGATAAAGCCATGGATGCCCATGAAGAAGTCTATGCGCGTATTCATCATTCACAATAGACCACTGACGACTCACGACTGACGACTCACGTTTCACGACTCACGATATTCCCTTCCCATGTCCACTCCCTTTAAAATTGATTTTGTTGGCATAGGCGCATCCAAATCCGGCACCACCTGGCTTGGCCATATGTTGGAAGTTCATCCACAATTATGTATGTCCGTGCCCAAGGAAGTTCATTTCTTTAACGATACGCTGACATATCGTAATCGAATCATGGAGTTTAATTACCACAAGGGGGTATCATGGTATAAGAAACATTTTAACCATTGCAAAGCCGGAAGCCTGAAGGGAGACATCACACCCAGATATAGTCATGATCCTAAGTCACCTCAGCGGATCTACGATCATAATAAGGACATTAAGATTTTTTATTGTCTGCGCAGTCCCGTGGATCGGATTGAATCTCACTATAATTTTGCAAAGTATTTTGTAGGCAAAGAAGATCGACCGATGGAGCAAGCGATCAGGGAAGAACCTGAGTTTATAATCATGTCAATGTATTTCCGGAATCTCAATCAGTACTTGCAGTTATTTCCAAAAGAACAAATCATGCTGATATGGTTTGAAGATATACGAGACAGGCCTGAAGGATTACTTGAAGAAGTATATCGGTTTTTAAATGTTGACCCTTCCTTTAGGCCGGCAAGAATGAATGAAAAATCAAATCCAGGCAGAGCAAGTAAAAATTCAAGGCTGCAGGACCGTATCCGACAGTTAAATCATTGGTTGATCAGCCTGGGCTTTTCCGGCTTTGTCAATCGTATTAAGAAGGCAGGGATCGGAGACTTCGTTCAACGCCTGAATAGTAAACCGCTTCGTAAAGAAAAGATCACTCCCGAAATTAAAGCCTGGATCATCGACCAGGTGCGGGATGATGTCCTGCAACTTCAGGCATGGTCCGGACGTGATCTGTCTCATTGGTTGAAATAAAATGACAGCAGATTTTAAAGTGGACTTCATTGGAATCGGGCCTGCTAAAGCCGGTTCAACCTGGCTTGGGCATATGTTGGAAGGTCATCCGGAGATATGCATGTCAGAGCCAAAAGAGGTTCATTATTTCAATGACAGTCTTTCATTTAATCGTTCCTACGACACGGCTCACTATACTCTGGGTATACGTTGGTATGCAAAACACTTCAGACACTGCGCAACAGGAAAACTAAAGGGTGAAGTAACACCGCGGTACATCATTGATCCGGTCGTGCCTCAAAGGCTGTATGATCATAATCCGGATCTCAAAATCATCGTTTCCTTGCGTAATCCATTCGAGCGCATTATCTCTCATTATCACTCTGCAAGGGATTATCATAAAAGTGAACAGCGGACCATTAGCCAGGCCATTCGCGAAGAGCCCGAGTACATAGAAGCTTGTTTGTATTTTAAAAACATTTCCCGTTTTCTTCCGCTCTTTCCGCTTGACCGCTTTTTCTTTGTGGATATGGACCTGGTGAAGACTGAGCCGGTTAAGGTTCTGACTGAACTATATTCATTTCTCGGAGTGAAAGATTCATTTTTGCCGGATCGGGTGAGGCAAAAGTCAAACCCGGCGCGTTCGACAAGATCTGTTTGGTTCAGAAAATTCAGCGGAGGGATTCACCGAACACTTGTGGCGTGGGGATTTTCGCCTGCCATTCGTACACTCAAATCATGGGGTGTGGGAAAATGGCTCAATCGGATGAACAGTGTCCCGGTAGAAAAAGTGACACTCAGCTCGTCAGACCGGGCATACATATTGGAACACATATCCGATGATTATAGCAAACTTGGAGATTTGTTGAAAAGAGATTTTTCTCACTGGCTTCAATAGGCTGAAGAAATATATTTGCTAAAAGAAAAAGGGGCCGATCATACGGCCCCTTTTTCTTTTTAGTTCTTTACCAGCTGATAAGCCATCACGTTGTTCCCAAAAAACGTGGGAACAAGAAGCAGGTCTTTTTCAGGGATGATTTCAATATCTGCAGCGTTGAGTTTGGCATCCTGCGAATCCATCAGCATCGTGACGGCCTGGTCTGCAGCTATGTGATAGACCTGTCCGTTCCAGTTGGAAACGATCATGGCATCGCCGTATTTTTCAACGCCATCTCCACCGGGTATTTCCGATGTGATCAATTCCACATTTTTGGTAGTCAAATTCATCCTGCAAAATTTACCCTTGATATAGCCTGCGACATACATGATGTCCCCTTCAACCATAATGCCATTAGCTCCGCCAAACAAAGTATCTGACTTGATCGTTGACACCTTGCCATCTGACAGACTATGGATCGTATTGGTGTTGGAATCAGAAAAATAAATCCTTCCGTCGTCTGTGATATAGACATCATTCAGAAAGGAAGCACCATCCACTTTCCAGGTATTGGCAATTTTTCCACTGGTGATATCAATGGCCACCAGGCGGTCTATATCCGTTACATACAACGTACTTCCGGACAGCCCCATTCCTTTCGGAGCACTGAGGCCCGTCACCCATTTCTGGTCCTGAATTTTACCGTCCGTGGTGACACGCGCGATGAAACCATCATTGTCCTTTTTATCAGGAGGCACCCCGTTGATGCAGGAGACATAAAGGATATTATTCGCCTTATCATACAACAGAGACTCTGCTGTGGTAAGTTTTTGATCCGTTTCCCAAAGAAGGTTGAGTCCGGGTACAGGAAGGATTTCTGTAACCGAGGTGTCTGTTTGTGTTTCCTGGGTTTGATCTGACGCGGGGGCAGATGGCTTGCAGGAAATCAGGGTGAAAATCAACAGGTAAAGTCCGTAAAATGGTCGCATTGTATAAAAATTTTGTCCTCAAAGGTAACAAATCGACCTCCTCAGTACACTGTGTTATATGGGACAAATACGCCATCGCAAATCTATCCGAATAAATCGATCACCGATCCCCGTACATACGGTCGTAATATTCACGGTACGATCCGTCCGTGACATGTTCCACCCAATCCGGGTGGCCCAGATACCAATCAATCGTTTTGGAAAGGCCTTCAATGAATTTCGTGGCCGGGGTCCAGCCCAGTTCATTTTTTAATTTGCTGAAATCAATGGCGTAACGGTGATCATGGCCCGCACGATCTTTGACATACGTGATCAGTTCAGCGGACGACCCCAGCAGCCTTCCGGTTTTTTCATCCATCAGGGTGCATAAGGTTTTCACCAGGTCAATATTTTTCCACTCACTGTCACCACCAATGTTGTAGGTCTCACCGGCTTTCCCTTGATGGTAGATCAGATCAATTGCCTCCGCATGATCCTCTACGTAAAGCCAATCCCTGATATTGGTTCCCTCCCCATACACCGGCAGCGGTTTTTGCTTCAGGATATTGTGAATCATCAGCGGAATCAGTTTTTCCGGAAATTGATTCGGACCATAATTATTACTGCAGTTACTGATGATCACAGGTAATTCAAAGGTGGCATGGTACGCTCTCACGAAATGATCACTGGAGGCCTTGGATGCGCTGTAAGGACTGCGCGGAGCATACGGCGTCTTTTCAGTGAAATACCCGGTCTCCCCAAGTTCGCCAAACACTTCGTCGGTAGAAATATGGTAAAACCTGCCTTCGATGCCTGTGTCTTTCATATGACGACGGAAAGCTTCGAGCATGGACGTAGTACCAAGTACATTGGTCCGGACAAAAGACAATGGATCTTCAATCGAGCGATCCACATGGGATTCAGCCGCCAGGTGAATCACTCCATTGACCTTGTATTTTCCTAACATCTGCCCAACATGCTTCATGTCCATGACATCTCCCTTTTCGAAGATGTAATTCGGAGCGTCCTTTATATCGGAGAGATTATCAAGATTGCCCGCATAGGTCAATGCATCAAAATTGATAATCGTATAATCAGGATAGCGATGTACCAGCCGGCGGATAACATGCGAACCGATAAACCCGGCACCACCGGTGACCATGATAGTTTGTGTCAATGCCATAAGCAAAATACTATGCTACGATAAGGGGTTAAAAATACCTGGAAAACGGGAGAATTACCTGAAGGGTTTCGCATATTCGACCATGCCACTCACGCCATGCAGGCTGCCCATGATCAATTCCTTTGCCATGAAGGATTCCTTTGGAGCATCATAAGGACAACGGATTTTATATGTATCAGCCGGCTTGTATCCAAACTGAGGATAGTACTTATCATGACCTAAAACCACCACACTGTCATACCCCAGCCATATCGCGCGTTTGTGCCCCTCACGCACCAGTTGTCCGCCCACACCGCTGCGTTGATACGCAGGGGCAACCGCCATTGGTGCTAATGCCAGGCTCAGAAATCGTTGATCATGATTGACAATGGCACATTTCGTAAAAAGAATATACCCGACAATCCGATCATCTACCTCCGCGACCAGGGATAAATCATCCACAAACCATGGATCCTTTCTCAACTGATCTACAAGATTCGCTTCATCCTCCTGACCAAATGCCTCCACGAGCAATTGATGCACCGCTGCATGGTCACCGTTGGTCTCTTGCCGTATGGTCGCATTCATGAATTAAAGGTAATGATATTGGATATGGATTTCAGATTTCAGATGCCAGACACTAGATGCCAGACGTCAGATATGAGATCGTTAGCGTGCAGATTATATCACATTAAACTTAATTGCTTAAGTTAAGTTAGCTTAATCATGGTTCATGGCTTAGGGCTCAAAGTTTACTG
>CAZYHJ010000063.1:11444-18692 GCA_964646645.1 uncultured Saprospiraceae bacterium
GCAGCACTGCGGGATCTACGCTGCGCTACAATCTGCTACTTACCCTCTGCCCTCCCGCTTAGTGGCTTTGCAGCACTGCGGGATCTACGCTGCGCTTCGACTTGCTCCTCTGCCCTTTGCTCCCTGCTATCTGCTATCTGCTATCTCCCGTGGCACTGCTTATACTTCTTCCCACTCCCACAAGGACATGGATCATTCCGTCCCACCTTCGGTTCATCGCGTCGCACCGTTTCAACAACCGTCTCTGCTTTGCGGCCTGCGGCGGCTGCGGCAGCTTTACGAGCGGTGTCTTCCTGGCGGTTCATCCGGATCTTACTGAGATCAGTTTTTTGTTCACGGGCTTCCCGCACTTCATCATTGCCCTGGATTAAGAGATTTCCGCGCGACAGATAGGAGCACACATCCTGATTGACCTTGTAAACAAGGCCTTCAAACAATTCATAGGCTTCCATCTTATACACGACCAGTGGATCTTTTTGTTCGAAGGAGGCAGCCTGCGCGCTTTCCTTCAACTCATCCATATGACGGAGATGTTCTTTCCAGTGATCATCAATCAAGAGCAGGGTGATGGTTTTTTCAATATCCACCATCACAGATTTACCCTTGGTATCGATAGCCTCTTTCAGGTCAGCCGATACGGGCAGTGCGTGCTTGCGACCATCTGTGAAAGGGATAGAGATACGTTTGTAGCGATGCCCCTCATTGTCGTACACATTTTTAATCACCGGCATCAGAATGTCAGCGATCTTGTATCTCTTGTTTTCGTATTGTTTGTTGATCTGTTCCTGGTAGAGTTCGACCAATACATCCGCATTGGTGGTACGGAATGTTTCTTCATCGATATCGGGCATGGCCCCCATGATGCTCATACTTTCTTCGACAAAGCCGCCAAAGTCGTTGTTGTTTTTGGCTTTTTCCACGATGTTTTCGCTCATGGACATAAACATCTGGTTGATGTCCAGTTGCAGACGGGCCCCTTCGAGGGCATGTTTGCGTTTGCGGTAAATGGCTTCGCGCTGGATATTCATGACATCGTCATATTCCAGCAGTCTTTTGCGAATGCCAAAGTTGTTTTCCTCCACTTTTTTCTGCGCGCGCTCGATAGACTTGGTCACCATACTGTGCTGGATCACCTCACCATCCTTGTGTCCCATCCGGTCCATCACTTTGGCGATGCGTTCGGAATGGAAGAGGCGCATGAGATTGTCTTCAAGGGAAACATAAAACTGTGATGAACCCGGATCGCCCTGACGACCAGCCCGACCACGTAACTGACGATCCACGCGGCGGGAATCATGTCGTTCCGTACCGATAATCGCGAGACCTCCTGCTTCTTTGACGCCGGGACCGAGTTTGATGTCCGTACCACGGCCCGCCATATTAGTCGCGATGGTTACGCGTCCCGCATGACCTGCTTCGGCCACAATCTCCGCTTCACGCTGATGTTGCTTGGCGTTAAGTACATTGTGTGGTATGCCGCGCAATTGGAGCATACGGCTTAGTTTTTCAGAAATATCCACCGACGTCGTACCGACCAACACAGGTCGTCCGGCTTTGGTCAACTCCGCGATATCATCAATGACCGCATTGTATTTTTCTCTGGCTGTTTTAAAGACCAGATCTTCACGGTCTTCACGGGCGATAGGTCTGTTGGTCGGGATGACCACGACATCCAGTTTGTAGATCTGCCAGAGTTCGCTGGCCTCTGTCTCCGCCGTACCGGTCATACCGGCCAGCTTATGGTACATCCTGAAATAATTTTGGAGTGTGACCGTCGCATAAGTCTGCGTGATCTCACCCAGCTTTACATTTTCTTTGGCTTCCAAAGCCTGGTGCAATCCGTCAGAGTAACGACGGCCTTCCATCAGACGACCGGTTTGTTCATCCACGATTTTCACCTGGCCCTCGAGCACTACATATTCTTCATCTTTCTCAAACAGCGTGTATGCTTTCAGCAATTGGCTGATGGCATGGAGACGACGTGATTTAATCGAATAATCTTGCGCCAGGTGCTGTCTTGCTTCTCCGCGCGATTCAACGCTCATCTCTTGGTTTTCCGTGATCGCCTGCATCTGCGCGACGATATCCGGGAGCATAAAGAAGTTTGGATCTGAATTGTATTTCGCCAGGAAATCGGAACCGTTTTCCGTCAGTTCAATCTGCCTGTTTTTTTCATCTATCGTAAAGTACAACGGCTCATCTACAAGGTGCATGTTTTTGGATTGCTCCTGCATGTAGTGATTTTCCGCACGTTGCAATGCCACCTTCACCCCTTCTTCTGAAAGGAACTTGATCAAAGGCCTGTTCTTAGGCATCGCACGGTATGAACGCAATAAGGCCATACCCCCTTCGCCTTCCTGATAACCGGTGCTGCCTTCAGCAATTAGTTTACGGGCCTCAGCAAGATATTGGGTAGCGAGTTTGCGCTGCGCATCAATGAGTTTTTCCACAAAGGGCTTGAGCTCCATGAACTCCTGTTCCTCCTGACCTTCCGGCACCGGACCGGAGATGATCAATGGTGTACGGGCATCGTCTATCAACACGGAGTCAACCTCATCGACCATGCAATAATGATATTTGCGCTGCACCTGTTCCTCCGCACTGCGTACCATGTTGTCTCGCAGATAGTCAAAACCAAACTCACTGTTGGTGCCGTATGTGATGTCACAAGTGTATGCGCGCTTTCGCTCGGGGCTATGCGGTTTATACTTGTCGATGCAATCCACATGCAGCATCAGAAATTCAAAGATGGGTCCCACCCATTCACTGTCACGTCGTGCGAGATAATCATTGACGGTGACGATATGTACACCGAGACCGGCGAGCGCATTGAGATATGCAGGTAATGTGGCCACGAGCGTTTTTCCTTCACCTGTTCCCATCTCCGCGATCTTTCCGTCATGCAGTACCATACCGCCAATGAGCTGCACATCATAAGGCACCATGTTCCATTTGATGTTTCCTCCGGCGGCCGTCCATTCGTTTTTCCAAACGGCATATTCCCCATCCATCGTGATATAGTTTTTTCGTGTAGCCAGTTCACGATCATGATCGGTGGCTGCGACGCGGATGGATTCGTTGGAAGAAAAACGACGGCAGGTTTCTTTGACGACGGCAAAGGCTTCGGGCAGAATGTCCCTGAGGATGACTTCTACCGCTTTGTCACGTTCTTTAAGGGCTTCGTCCAGTTCTTTATAGAGCTCCTCTTTGACTGAAAAATCAGTATCCTCCTCGGCATCCGTACGAAGGGTGTTGATCTCATCGTCTATATCCTTAAGGTGGGCGGCGATCCGGGCTCTGAAATCAAGGGTCTTGGTCCGGAGTTCTTCGTTGGTAAAGGATTGAAACTGAGTGAAAAACTCATTCGTTGTTTCTACAATGGGAGCGTAAGATTTCACATCCCGATCGTATTTTGAACCAAAGATCCTGGTGAAAAATTTAAACATAACTTTGCGTTGATCAATTAGACTTGCAAAGATATGAGCAGATACCATACCAGATGGGGGATTTGGTGCCAATTTGTCATGTGTTGTGTATTAATTAACACCGCATGTAAACAGGCTGATGAGCCTATAAATGACTATACGGACTACTACATTCCGGTGAGTACGCTGCCTGGGGAGGGTGCGGTGTATAACTACCGCAGCGTAAATGATTCCCTCGCCCCTCCTGAGATATGGAAACATACACGACTGGGACCGGATCGGCTGGAAAGTATTAATTATACCCCGGACGGATTTCCGATTCTACGTCAGTATGACAGGATCGTCCCTACCGGCGTCCTGACAGATTCGCTGATTTTGCTGCTTGCGGATGGTACCGGATCACGCGTCCCTGTCCACGCTAAGATCCTGTCGCCTTACCGTTTTCCATTTCAACCCGGTGATACCTCCAAGGTATGGCTCACTAAAATGGATTGGTTTCAATCCGCGGATTCCCTGCATTATGTATTACAGCGCCGCAGACAATTTGAAGCCGATACCATTTGGAATCATAAAGGAAAAACAATCCCAGCCGTTCGCTTCAAGGTAGAAGATACCCTTGAAACCGAAGCAGTAGGGTGGACCACCTCTTCGTGGACAGGAATTGAAATCTATGCGAAAGGGATAGGCCTGGTCTATTACAAACGCAGGATAACAGATGGGATGGTGCTTGAATTTGCGCTTGAGGAATAAAAAAGTTGGTAAAGGGTGATTACAAATTACCAATTACCAACTGTATATTGTTCAAGGCCAATTGCCTGCTGATCAACTCAGTCCTTTAAACCATTGCTGGAATAAATCTCCTACTACAGGTACAGCCTTTTGTTCACTTCCGGCAGCACCAATAATGCTGATCACCCAGAGTACAAAGGCAATTCCATAGATAACGAGTGAAACGATGCCGATACCAATCATGCCAACGATAGATCCGGCGACTAACATCAGGTACAGACCGATGCACTGGCGCAGATAAAAAGAGGTGTTGGTTCCTTTATCATTTTGATTCATAACCAGGGCAATGATCCACCCCAAAAGCGTGATGTGCGCTACAATAGATTTGGTTTTGTCGTCCATGATGTGATTTTGGTTTTAGTTTACCGAAATATAGTAAACCTCATCCATACCTGCACGTAAATTTCTGACCAACGGCTTACCAGGAGGCCTGAACGGATAAAACGGGGATCAATCCCAGTTGTTCCTGGTTTGCCACGGCATTGAGGTAGGGATCATAATAGGAATAAGCGACATTGGTCAACCCAAGGACATTCTGGATGTCCAGGGCATATCGCCAACGGATTTTTTTATCCCCGATCGTGCGCACGATGGTCAGGTCGAGTCTCCTGTAATCCTGGATCCGGCGGTCAAAGGTCCCGCTGTTGCTGTATAATGTGGTATAGTATTGCTCCGAAGCAGCCAGGTCTATCTGCTGTTCCCACAATCCTCCGTGCCATAATCCCCGCAGGCCGAAATTCCAGATCCGCGATTTGCCTTTCTTTTCCCGAATGATTTCCCTGGCGATGACGGCATGCGTGGCATATTGTCCATTATAACGCCCATCACCATTGCTTTCTGTATCGGTATCCCGCTCGCTGTGATAAAGAGATTGATTCACAAATATTCGCCACCCGCTATGCTTATACTCCCATTGCCCTTCAATACCATAGTAGAAGGCATCAGCTCCGGTTGTATATCCGTTCGGCAGCGAGGTAGAAAACGTGTATGGATAATCGGCCATGTGAATAAAACCATTGACCAGGTTCTGTCGTAGCAAACCATCCATTTGATGCGCATAGGCATCCACAGTAAAGGAATGTTTCGTGCCCGCCAAATTCCAGCCCGCTTCATAAAAGGTATTGAGTAAGTGAGCAGGTTGTTCATTGCCACTGTATTTGATTTCACCAGCGCCATGCCGTAAGCCTGCAAAGAAACTTCCGTTCTCCCCATAGTTCCAGCGCAGAGATGCCCTATACCCCGGATCGAAAGAAGCATGAATAAAGGACCAGGAGACATCTGCGCCTATATCAGCCCGTAGGGTCCGGTTGAGATCAATGGTCACGCCCATATAAGGTCGAAGCATTGATTCTTCAGGGAAAGGGAGGTATGGATATCTGTTGATACCGTCTGTCTTGTAGGATCTGTTACGATAGTTTATCCCTGCCAGTGTTTTAAATCGCGCATTATGCCGTACAGAGAGTTCAGCAAAGGAGGAAAAGATCGTGATGCCAACATCTTCACGAATACTGTCCGTCTGCGTCTCGAAGGTACCGTTGCGATCATAAGTGGATCCGTTATTGGACAAGGCTGCACCAACCTGCAGATTCGTTTTCTCGCCAATGACGCTAGTGTACTTAGCGCCTGTACCGACAATGGTGTTGGTATAATCAATGTCAAAAAAGTCTTTGTATTCTTCAATCTCAGCACTGTCAGTGGGATGGTCAAAGAGATTCTCACTGTATCCGTACCACGCAAAAGCTTTAAACGTGTGTTTCGGTCCGTGATTCCGAAAAGAAACAATGCCGTCATAATAACTGATGCGTTCGCCGCCAAAGTCAGCTCCTAATGCGGTCAACAATCCTGTAAAACTGTAGCGAAGATTGAAATCAATGATGCTGTTGCTCCCAATCGCCGCGCCTCCTCCAAGTTCAAAACCAAGCAGACCTGCTTTGGCCCGCCATTCAGGAGTGGCACTTTCATGCAAATGCATATTGGTGGTAGCGCCGCTGATGTTATTGACCTGCATGGGGTTAATACCCAAATAGAGATCTGTCGAGCTCAGGGTCTGGGCACTGAACATATTGACGCCTCCGCCATATTGCGTGGGGAGATCGGAAAAAGTGCCAGCATTGCTGGTGTGATTCGGATTGACGATATCGAGTCCTTCGAGTTGCCAGGTATTGAAGACAGGAGATTTTCCGCGGGCGGAGAAATGATTGGCCTGATCATTGAGCGCGACCATGCCGGGATCGCTGAGGGCAGCGCGTACGGGATCATCATAGTTGCCTGCGATTTGCAGCATATCATCTGCACTGATGGTCCTGATGTAAGGGCTCGTGCGACGAGGGATAGTACTGACGATTACGGCGGGCAAATCCCAGGAAGTCTTTTCCATTGAGATATCCAGCGATCGGGTGGAATACCCATCCAGGATAATATCGGCTTGTATGGCGGGGAGATAACCTTCAGCCGAAGCTTCAAGGAGATACCGACCCGGACGTTCCGTGCTGATATGAAATCTTCCCAGGCTATCGGACACTACGGTGTAAGCCGTCGTATCATCCAGCGATAATATAAGCGTTGCATTGGGGATGGGATGATGAGAAAAAGCTTCAGAGACAGTGCCTGTAATACCTTGAGAAAGGGCAGGCAGGGCGCAAACGCAACACAGGCATGCTATGAGCATGGACCCAAAAAAAGAAACCCGCAGGTATGCGGGTTTCCTGAGGATCATAATTTGTTGGTTTTTCGAATCAGTGTACCTCATCGAAAATTCGTTATGGTCAGGGGTGAAGATAGATAAAAGAAAGAAAGGATAAAGGAAATTTTTATCTCCTGTAATTTTTAGGATTCATTCTTGTGCGTAAGTGGAGTGTTTCGGAAAGCAATTTCTTCCCGGGGTATGCTCTTCGTTACTGGGATAACCGCATTGCCCCATAGTTTCGTTTTGTTATTTTTACAGACCATGAGCATCTCTAAGATCTGGTCGCTGCTTTCCTTTGTTCTTCTGAACAGCTTCGCACTTTCGGCTCAACATCATATACGTTTTAAA
>CAZYHJ010000064.1:0-18652 GCA_964646645.1 uncultured Saprospiraceae bacterium
TCCCCTCCGCTTTTTATAAAGCTATGACTGTTGATCAATTTAATGGCCTCAAGACCCGGGTGGACGTTTTAGGGAGGTATCTTTGACGTCGCCAGACGAAAGATACAACTCGAAGAAAAAGAACAACTCACCCAGGACCCTGATTTCTGGACCGATGCAGAACGGGCAGGTCTCGTGCTGAAAGAAATCAAAGCCCATAAACATTGGATTTCTAATTTCGATGCCATCCAGGCTGTCGTGGATGACCTGGCCGTGTTATTGGAATTTTATGATGCCGGTGAAGCCACGGATGAAGAACTCGATGCCGCTTATGCCCGGGCAGTGGAAATCGTCGATGACGTTGAATTTCGCAGCACGCTCAATAATCCGGAAGATGAAATGTCTTGTATTCTGGAAATCAATGCAGGTGCGGGAGGAACGGAAAGTTGTGATTGGTCAGAAATGCTACTCCGCATGTATGTCATGTGGGCCGAAAAGAACGGGTACAAAGTTTCTGAACTCAATCGGCAGGATGGTGATGTGGCCGGCATTAAAAGCGCCGAGATTGAGATCGTAGGCGATTATGCCTTTGGCATGCTCAAAAGTGAAAATGGCGTACATCGTCTTGTGCGCGTCAGCCCCTACAATGCACAAGGTAAACGGATGACGTCCTTCTCTTCTGTGTTTGTTCACCCCCTCATTGATGATAGTATTGAAGTCGAAATCAGGACGGATGACCTCGAGTGGGACACCTTCAGATCCAGCGGAGCAGGTGGTCAGCACGTCAATAAAACGGAATCGGCAGTGCGTGTCAGACACTTGCCATCCGGCATTGTCGTAGAATGCCAGCAGGAAAGATCCCAGCATCAGAATCGTGACAAAGCTTTACAAATGCTCAAATCACGACTGTATGAAAAGGAGATTGAAAAACGGAATGCTGAACGTGACAAGATTGAAGCCGGTAAGACGAAGAACGAGTGGGGGAGCCAGATCCGGAGTTATGTCCTGGATGACCGGAGAGTAAAGGATCACCGCAGTCAATACACTGTTCACAATCCCGATTTAGTATTAAACGGCGATCTCAACGGATTCATCAAGGCCTTTCTGATGTGGAGCAAGAAAGGGGACGTAGAGCAGAATTAATCAAGTTTCGCTGCTACTAATTCCTTACCTGAGATTCCACCCATTTGCCATACGCATCATTTACAGTCACTGGCCAGGATATAAGGCATGGTGTTTCATAAGCGTGAAGTGCCTCTAATGCAAGTTGCAGAGGAGTCGCTAGTGCAGGTAGTGTCTTGAGGATGAGTACATATTCCTCCTCATGTTCCATGACACCTTTCCAGAAGAAAGTTGATTGTATTGGAAAGACATTGGCACACGCAGCCAATCGCTGTTCAATCACATGTGATGCGATGCGGTTGGCTTCTGCTGCGGAACCAACGGGAATATAGAAGAGCAGAATTTCCACCAGGGTTTAGAGGGATAGTATTTCTGCCATGCGCAGGAGATCCTTGTCAATTTCCTTGCTCTTGTTGATCGCATCTTCAAAAGGAATCAGCTTCATCTGGTTGTTCTGAATGCCAACCATTTTATTGGTTTGTCCCTCAATCAATGCCTCCACAGCCTTGAAGCCCATGCGGCTGGCAATGAGACGGTCAAGCGCAGAGGGTGCACCCCCGCGTTGCAGATGTCCGATGATCGAGACTTTGGTGTCATATTCAGGGAAGCGCTTCTTGATTTCACTGGCTAAGGTCTGCGCATTGCCATTGGCATTTCCTTCCGCCACAACAATCAGCGAAAAGAGCTTCTGCCGTTTCGCGGTTTTTTCAAGATGTTTGATCAGAGTATCAATATCTGTAGCATGCTCAGGAATCAGAATGGCACCGGCACCGCTTCCGATCCCAGTATTGAGTGCGATATACCCTGTATCCCGTCCCATGACTTCCACAAAAAATAATCGGCTATGGGAATCTGCTGTATCTCTGATACGATCCAGCGCTTCGATAGCGGTATTCACTGCCGTATCAAAACCAATAGTGTAATCCGTACCAAACAAATCATTGTCGATCGTGCCTGGAACCCCAATGATGGGAATACCATATTCATCATAGAAGACTTTTCCACCGGTAAATGTCCCGTCTCCGCCAATGGCCACCAAGGCATCAATGTCATTGGCCATCAGCATATCATAGGCCATTTTTCTGCCTTCAACCGTTCGAAAGCGCTCGCTTCGTGCAGTTTTAAGCATTGTACCACCGCGATGAATTATATTGCCAACATCTCCCTTTTCCAGTCTGACCATTTCTCCTTCAATCATCCCTTCATATCCCCGATAGATTCCGAATACATGCAGATCATAATAGGAGGCAGTTCTCACCACTGCCCGTATGGCAGCATTCATACCCGGTGCATCCCCACCGGATGAAAACACAGCGATTCGACGTATCTCCGTCTTCATTTCATTCTTGCTTTAAATGTTGTTCAAACAGTTTCCTTGCCGGGTCTTTGATGAAATGACCGGCAGTTAATCCTGCTGCAGCCAATTCGGCTGTCATTAAGCCGGCAAATATACTCCCTATTGATCCAACAATATGCACCGGCGTCTGTGGTGACAACGGGAGGAGATGTATCCTGACAAACTCCTTAAATCTGGAAGAGATCATTTCTTTGATCCACGGATGGTCCTGGAACATGACAGCCACTCTGGCATACTCCGCGAGAAATTGATTCGGGGCTTCGGATTTCATCATTTCACTCAGAAAGGAACTTCTTGAACCCGGCAGTTTAGATTCCATTTCCTGCCTGATGATCGAGGGCATTTCCTGATAAAAGTATCCCCTGATCATGGCTTTGCCAATATCACAGCCGCTTCCTTCATCTCCAAGAATATACCCCAGAGATACAGCCTGCCTGACGATCTTGTGCCCATCCCATGCGGCGGCATGACTCCCCGTGCCCAGTATGACCACTGTGCCTGACTCATGTCCACATGCAGCCCTGCAAGCCCCTTCAAGATCAGAGCCAACATGGATTTGGCTTGTGGTGAAGTAGGATTCCAGGAGCTGACGAACCTGCTGACCGGCAGCATGATCCACTACACCTGCGCCATAATATCGAACGGTTTCAAAATCAAATCCATTTGTCTTCTCACGTAATTGACGAATGAGGTCTTCACCATGCCCGGATGCATGCATGACCGGATTGTACCCATGGAAGTGTAAGGGGGGAGCGGCCACTGAATAATACCAGGTGGATTTGGTAGAGCCAACATCACCAATGAGGAGTTGTTCTTTCATGCCGGGTGAAGTTAGCCAATCTGTTCGCACATGTTGTGGTTTTGGGCAGAATATGTTAGGACAAGTACTGCCAGGATTGAACGTATTGGACTGGGTTTGCGTTACATTGACTTTACTCCAAAAGTGCTGATTTGAATTTGGGGGAAAAAGATATCCAACTCCTCCTTACATTTGACAATAAACTAAACCATTTAAGCCATGATGATACTGATTGTTATTCTTGGAATCCTGCTGCTGGTTGGACTCTACCTCGCAGGAACCTACAATAAACTCGTCCGCATGCGTAACGGAGCGGAAGAGGCCTTTAAATCTATCAATGTGTACCTGAAACAACGTTATGATCTTATTCCCAATCTTGTGAATACGATTAAGGGATATACCCAGTATGAAAGCAGTACGCTGGAGAAGATCGTAGAACTCAGAGGCAAGGCAATGGCCGCCGGGGGTAAAGATGGCGGCGCTGCCGAAATGGAATTATCCGGTGCATTAAAAACCGTTTTCGCCTTAGCGGAAAATTATCCTGATCTCAAAGCCAACCAGGATTTTCTCCAATTGCAGCAGACACTCACCAACCTGGAGGAAAGTATCCAGCGCGCACGTCGCTATTACAATGCGTCTGCCCGGGATCTCAATAATGCCGTTGAAGTGTTCCCAAGTAATCTGATCGCGGGTCCGTTTGGATTTCAGCGGATGGAATATTTCGAAGTGGACGAGGCTGAAACTCAAAATGTAAAAGTTCAGTTCTGATTTCATGAAAAAAGGCTACCTCTGGTTGATCTTGCTTTTTGGGTTATGGACTCAGGAAGCAGCAGCCGAATATTTCAAGATCACGCAGTATCGCGTGGATGTCACCTTTGCGGAGGATGGATCTGCTGTTTTTGTGGAGACATTAGATGTCCTGTTTTCCGAACCCCGACATGGCATCTTCAGGTTTATCCCATACCATGATGTGATCAACGGCAAGAATGTGGACCGTCTTTTCAAAGACGTTGATGTCGAAGGATTCAAGTTTTCTACATCAAAGGAAGACAACAACTTCGTACTCAAGATCGGGGATGCGGATAAATATGTCGATGGTCACCAAACCTATAAAATCACATATCGTGTGCCCAATGCGCTCAATTTTTTTGATGACGGACACAGTGAGTTTTACTGGGACCTGCTAGGTACAAAATGGCCGGTGCCAAGTGACTCCATTATTTTCAATCTTTCCTTTCCCGCGCAGGTCGCGCTGGCCACTGAGCATGTCAGATGCTATACAGGTGAAGCCGGAAACACCGGAAGTGATGTGAAATACCAGGTTTCTCCACAAGGGGTTCAAGGCCAAAGCACCAGGATGTTTGGGCCTGGAGAGGGATTAACGGTTGCCGTCTATTTTCCAAAGGATACGTTTAAGGCGATGTCGGATTGGAAATGGTTTTTGGAACGCCACGGATTATTGCTGGCCCCAATATTCTTTATCATCAGTGGAATACTGGCCAGATTTTTTGCGCGCAACAGGCGTCAGGTGATCATGACAGAATTTTTTCCACCTGAAGGGGTTTCACCTGCGATTGCCGGAGGATTTGTGGATCATAGCGTAGACAATAACGATGTGCTTTGCCTGATACCTCATTTGGCAAATCTCGGTTACTTGCGACTTGAAGTGAGAGAAGGCGGATTTTGGAAAAAAGATGATATCACATTTTATAAACTCAAAGAAGCCGGCCCTGAGTTATTTGCATTTGAGCAATCGTTTTTTAATGCTCTCTTTTCAACAGGAGATGTGGTTCGGCTAAAAGACCTGAAAGATAAATTCCATACCCATATGACCACCGTAAAGTCTTTAGTCAAAGACTGGATCATGCAGCAGGGTTGGTATGAATCCGATCAGAAGAAATTTGGATGCGTCACAGCACTCGCAGGGCTCGCCGCATTAGGATGGGGGCTTTATGCCATTTTTGCAAAACAGAATATGGATGGTTTAGCCTTAGTGGGTACGGCATTTCTGATGTTTTATTTCGCGAGCAAGTTTAACAAGCGAACCCCGGAAGGCAATGAGACCTACAGGAAGTTTGAAGGATTCAGGCAGTTTGTGAAAAAAGCGGAGAAACCGGTCATTGAAAAATTACTCAAGGAGGATCCCCATTATTATGATAAAACAATGCCTTTTGCATTGGCATTTGGATATCTGAAGCAATGGAATAATCAATTCCAGGGCCTCTTGACCCAACCGCCCACCTGGTATGGTGGTCCTCATTTGCATGGAGCCTCGCTAAACCAATCCTGGTCCAATTTCTCTGAGAGCTTTCCAACTGAAATCAATAGCATCGGTTCAGTGTTCAATAGTGCCCCCAGTAGCAGCGGCTCTGGTGGTGGCGGAGGTGGAGGCTTCAGTGGCGGCGGCAGTGGCGGCGGCGGCGGTGGTAGCTGGTGATCATATCCATTCAAAAGCGGTTTGGCTATGAAGTCAAGCCTGAGTACAAATTATTAATTAATACAAGCAAGATTAAAGTCTGATATGTCTTCTACTCTCACAAATGAAAATATTGCTGTGATCGGCGCAGGAACAATGGGGAATGGTATTACGCATGTTTTTGCGCAATGTGGATTTTCCGTTACGATGATTGATATCTCCGCTGAGGCGCTGGATCGTGGCATGAACACAATCTCAAAGAACCTGGACCGGATGGTCGCAAAGGAGAAAATAACGGAAGCAGATAAAAATGAAACGCTGTCCAGAATAAAGTTTTCAACCGAAATGCAGTCCGCAGTGGCGAATGTGGGATTAGTCATAGAGGCTGCGACTGAAAATATTGACCTCAAACTTAAAATCTTCAAGGGGCTGGATGAATTTTGCGCGCCCGGCACCATACTCGCCACAAATACAAGTTCGATCTCGATTACCCGGATAGCCGCAGTGACAAGTCGTCCGGAATATGTCATCGGAATGCATTTCATGAATCCGGTGCCTGTGATGAAACTCGTTGAAGTGATCAGGGGATACAGTACATCCGCAACGGTGACAGATACAATCAACACGTTGTCAAAGCAACTGGATAAGATTCCTGTGATCGTCAATGACTATCCCGGGTTTGTAGCCAACCGAATACTGATCCCCATGATCAATGAAGCGATCATTGCCCTATGGGAAGGTGTGGCAGGAGTAGAGGAAATAGACCAGGTGATGAAGCTTGGTATGGCTCATCCAATGGGACCATTACAACTGGCAGATTTTATTGGTCTGGATGTCGTTCTGGCGATCACGAGAGTACTGCACGATGGCTATGCGCAACCCAAATACGCACCTTGTCCGTTGCTGGTCAATATGGTGCAGGCAGGCAAACTGGGTGTGAAATCCGGTGAAGGATTTTACCTGTACACACCAGGCAACAAAGACCTTGTGGTAAGCCCCAGTTTTAAATAAGCATTAAGATTTCCCTGTCTTTAGATCCTGACGATTTTTTGTGAGGCGGACTTTCCATCTTTCTCCACAACGAGAAAGTATAGCCCGGGAGCACAATGATTCAATTCATCCATCCTGACCTCCGAAGGAATTCCCGCATCCGCAAAAACTGTTTTCCGGGACAACACCTGTCCTTGCACCGAATACATGGTCAGATGATGCGTTCCGGTTTCATTCGAATTGAATCTCACGGTAAAGTAGTCATCAAACGGATTTGGAAAGGTTTGTAAAGAATGCACGAGCGGATTGATTTCTTTGACTGCCACATCACAATCCGTCTCCAGAATATAATTGACCTGATAGCCTGCTGTGTCAAATAAACATACCGTGCGCAACTGCACTTCGTAAGATTTACATTTTTCCAGCCCTTCCAGTATCGCAAATGTATCCACCGTGGCCAGTTCTTCATATTCTTCAGTTCCTACTTCACGATACCTGTAAGTATAGGCAATTGACCCTTCAACATCAGGCCAGTACATGAAAGCACCTGTAAACGTGATGCCATCAAAGAATACTGTATCAACTTCAGGACATGCTCCCGGATTTTGCAGGATGGTCACGCAGTAATCTTCGATTTCGCCAAAGTCTACTGAGCCGCAGGGATCCTGATTGATGGGGAAGAATGGATTGGAAAAGGCCATGCTGACCCGGAGACGTGTCGAGCCTTCAAGCGCACCCGCAGGAATGGTGAGGCTGGAAATCAGGATGGGTTCTTCTTCAACTAGTAAACTATCGAGGAGCAATTCTTCTTCCGTGAATTCACCATCCTGGTTGGCATCAAGCCAGATTCTGAACTTTTCATCAAACGTATCCCCGGTAGGAAAACCAGGGCGAATCCAAACTTCATATGTCTCGCCTGCCTGGTATGATGGGTTGAGCGACTCATTTAATACATATCCGCCATTGCTGCCGGAATGATTGACCAGTGGACCGATGATCAGGGAGTCAATGACTTCTTCTGAAGCATCATCTGATGAAGCTTCGCAATACGTGAGATCGATGCAATTGCCACAACCTTTAGTCCTGAAAATCGTAATGTCCGTAAAATCAGATTCCGTCGTATCGCAATCTGTTTTAATGCGCGTTTCATAATAGGTGCAACCCTCAAGACCTGAAAGGGTGGTAAATGGATTGACTGTTTCTTCTTCCAGCCAATCTGTTGTGCCCTCTGGCCGCCACTGTACGAGATAGGTTTCAGCTGCAAACACGGCATCCCATGAAATAGACAAGCTTGTTTCCCCTGAAGTGGATTGTATATTGCCGGGCAACTCACAACAGCCGAGCGTCTCAAATTGATGATTAGCCTGAAATCCTGTTGACGTATCCGCACAAATCGATTCAAATGCAACTTCATAAACTGTGCATCCGGAAAGTCCGGTTAACACTAAAGGCTGCGTTACATTAAAAAGTGTATCCCATGTGCTGGCATCCACAGGACGATAGCGGGCATTAATGGATTGTGGGGTGTCTATTAAGTTCCAGGTCAAACTGACTTCACTGGCGGAGAGCACTTCAGTCTCAACGGCAAAGGGGATTGGGCAATCAGAACACAATGACATCATCAATTCCATACTGTTACCCGCGTTTAGGCTTCCACCAAACCGTAATTCATCTTCAAGACCGGCAATGGGCTCCACTCCCTGGAAAATGAGATCTCTGATGTATATCGCTGCTTCTGATGGATCAGATTGTATCAGTTGACCAAAGCCGGGACAAGGTGCTGAATAGAGTAGGGCGATCAAACCTGCCGCCACCGGGGACGCAAAGGAAGTACCACTGGTCGTACTGTAACCATTATTTCGGTTGGTGGTAAAGATATCTTCCCCGGGTGCTCCAAAGTCGACCTGCGTCAGTCCATAAGCTGAAAACGTTCGTTGATTGTTGTGATTTAGGGCGGTCACACTCAGCAGATATTCACTTGGACAACCGGTAGGTAGGTCTCCTACTGCATCAATATCGATATCACGATTTGCGGTGGCGCCGGCACTGAGGATTCCGTATACGCCAAGCGTGTCATAAAAGGCACACCACAACGGGGCATCAGCAGGTTGTCCAAAGTCAATTCCCCATGAACTATTCGTAGCTACTACAAAAGCCCCTTTGTCTCCGTTGGTTTCATTGTAAAGTTTACGTTGGTCGAGCGCATAAGAATAGGAAGCGATCACGGATGATTCCGGGGTACCGCCTACGATGATCATCATTTTGACATGCCAGTTGACTCCGGCAATACCGATATTATTATTCCCCACGGCACCAATCATGCCGGCTACATTCAATCCATGATCTTCTCCCCATACTTCAGGGCTGTTGTCATACGCATTCCATCCACGGATATCATCAATATATCCGTTGCCGTCATCGTCGAGACCATTACCATCAATTTCCCCATAATTAACCCAGGCATTGGCGGCTATATCTTCATGGAAATAGTCCATACCATCGTCCACAATGGCCACCACAATGGTATCACCATTGACGGTCACTCCGCCCTGAGTGATATTCCATGCTTCATCGGCATCAATATCGGCATCCAGCAGGCCACCGGTTTGTCCGGTGTTGAGCCATTGCCACTGAGAGAAAAACTGGGGATCATTTGGTTCGGTGCGCTGCTTGAGCAAATGGTCATATTGCGCGGCGATTACTTTTCTGTCAGCGTTCAATTGGTTCAGCAAGTGACCTTCATGAATGCGACTATGATCAAATCGGACCAGATAGATACCCAGGTGTTTTGATACCTGCCTGTCAATGGTCAACTCACCGCTAATACGGTTTGAATGTTCCTCGATAACGTCCTCCGGTAAAACGTCCTGATCCAGGCGGACCAGCATATACCCAAGCCGATGATCCAGTTTTTGGGCAGTGACGGATATAGCGAGAACATTCAGGGTCAGGAGTAAGGTGCCAATAATGCGCATAGTCGTTCCGGATAAGGATAATGAAGAGATCAATCAGATCAAGTGATAAAAATAGAAACTTATCCTTTTAGCCGTCAGGAATTATTCCGGAATGTCCGGTCCGGCACATTTCTGAAGCCTTTGCTGGCAATTTAAGGGTGATCAATGGCTGTTTTGAAGAGTTTGGCATGATTTTGTATATATTAATTTATTCAATAATGTGTAATTATTTGAAAAATACATAACTTTACATTATACTTTGTCATAATATCAACCCTATGAAAAGAAAGATATCCCTGACCCTATTCCCCCTGCTGACCGGGCTGATGACCATTTCCGCCGCCCAGGTTCCGGATTCCACACACACTGCACCGGTACCCAATGATCCTGAAATGGTTAAAATGTATGTGAAGCAGGATCCGTCAACCTACCAAAAGGCAAAACCGGAAGGTCAATTGGATTTGGAGTTTGCCGTCCAATTGTCCGCCTCTTCCAGGCCGATTACCGATAAGAGCAGCCTCAGTTCATGGGAAGAATTGGGCCCATTGTATGTCTATACTGAAAATGGCATGTATAAGGTCCGGATAGGTCCTTTCGACACCCAGGATAAAGCCAAGGAAGTGTTGTTACAAGCTAAAGCCAGGGGAAAGAAAGACGCCTTTATCGTTATTCAGAAAGGACTTGAAGGATACCAGCCGATCGGCTACGCCAGGCAACCTGCGCTGAATATTGAGAGCGGGCAACCCGTTGCTGCAAATCCTGCGCCTTCTGTCAAACAAGAGCCTTCTCCTGCAGTTGCTGCTCCAACCGTCAGTGCAGTTTCCGGAGACAGCCATGTCGAATACAAGGTGAGATTAGCCTCATACCTGAAACCCGGTGGATTCAGTACCAATGGGCTTGACCAATACGGAACACTGGAGTCCTACAGGAAAGGGGAGTGGACAATCCTGATGATCGGAGGATTCAAGACAGAGCAGGATGCCAACAAAGTGAAAGACCAGGTCATCGCAAAAGGCTTTAAAGATGCTAAGGTCGTCATGGAGGTGGATGGAATGCTTCAACTCGGGGATTAACCCTGTACAATCGCGATACTAATTCTGTTTTATTCAAATGTTATAATGCCGTGAAATGGATTTGCCGGGACAGCCCGGCAAATTCTATTTTTACCCTATGGCTCAGCCGCTTTTGACCGTAGACCGAATCACTCTCGAGGCAGGACAACGCAAGATTGTTGATGGATTGAGTTTTGTCCTTTACCCCGGAGAGATACTCGCGCTGACCGGAAAATCAGGAAGCGGAAAAACCAGTATTGCCTTATCTATCCTGGGCCTCCTTCCCAAAGGCCTGTCCCTCACCGAAGGTACATTCACCTGGAAGGAGGATCACCATTCGATTTCAAGTGTAACAGATCCGGCCTCCTGGAGCCAGCTTAGAGGCACCAAAATCGGCTTCGTCCAGCAGGATATTTTTGGAGCATTTGATCCCGTGCTTTCCATGGAACGACAGATGCTCATGCTGTTGATGGAGAAAAGCACCCTTCCTGCTGACCAAGTCTTGCGGGAATTGAAAGCAGCCATGGAGGAAGTGAAATTGCATGATATTCCACGCCTGCTGAAATCCTATCCTTTCCAGCTTTCCGGTGGACAGCTGCAGCGATGCATGATTGCGTTAATGTTGACCCTTCGGCCATCACTGCTCATCCTGGACGAGCCCACTTCTGCGATTGACAAAATCAATCAACGCGAAGTGCTGCACATGCTCTCTGCCCTGAGAACTAAACATCAATTTGCGATCCTTTGCATTACACATGAAGATGATGTCGTCCATTCGCTTGCTGACCGGGAGGTAAGCCTTGAGGACATAAGAATGGTTACAAGTGAATTGAAAAGCTCGGAACACCCTCGCAAAAATCCTGATCAGCAAGTAGTACTGGAGGGCCACCAGCTTTCTTATACCTATCATTTCGGTGGGTTGATGCACAAGAAGGGTTCTACGCTTGGCCCATTTGATTTTAGACTTTATTCCGGTAATTGTATCGGAATTGTAGGTGAATCAGGAAGCGGGAAATCCACACTTGCTCAGCTATTAGTCGGACTCATTCAACCCCAACATGGGGAAGTTCGGCTCCACGGCCGGACCATTCATTTTAATAGAGATGCTGATGTAAAACGATTGAGAGCTGCTGTTCAATTGGTCATGCAGGATGGACGTGGTTCCTTGCATCCGTACCAAACGATAGAAAAGACCTTAGAGGAAGTCAATTCAATACAGGAAAAACAATCAAATTTCCCAACACGCACCCTTAGCGAGGTTATGGAAGAAGTGGGTTTATCCGCAGAAATGCTGCTGCGCCGGCCAGGTCAGTTGTCAGGAGGGGAGTGCCTTCGGGTAAGTATAGCACGGTCACTTCTCGTAAATCCTCGCGTGTTGATTTGTGACGAGTCCACCTCTGCCCTGGATAGCGAGACCAGAGACGGTATCGTCAGCCTGCTGTCCGGATTGATACAGACCCGGGATATGGCCTTGATCATCATTTCCCACGACATTTCGGTGATCAGGAAGCTATCAAATGAAATCATGGTGATGGCAGAGGGGCAAATTGTCGAACAAGGCGACGCCCTCCAATTGCTGACCTATCCAACACACTACGTGAGTAAGCATATATTTTCCCCAGATGCAACTTCTGTCAGAAATCAACGTCCTTAGAAGCAACTAATAAGATCAAGTTTAGTCCGGGCTAGGGTACGGTGGCTAATAAAGGTTAAAATATGTTTAAAACCAATTATATCACCAGGGGATGATTATATTTGTTGGCGTAAAAAGTTCCTGTCACTTGTAACTTATTCGCCAGGAAAACGTTTTATTAACAACTATGGAAAAACTGAAAAGGAACAAGGTTAGAATGGCGGGCCTCATTGCCGTTGTTTGCCTGAGCCTTGCCTGTTTTACTTACATCAATTCCCTGTCTTTTCCCGGTAACCCATCGGTTCCTGAAAACGTCTACGCAGAGGAAATCACCCCGGAAAATCCCGAGGTTCTGCCGGATGTTGAATTACTCAAACGCCTTGTCCGTAAGGCTTTCGAATTTATGTCAAGATCGGCGTTTTAATTCTGTAGCCGTTTAGGAATTCCTTAGCCGACATCCTCTTCTTACCTGCCAATTGTATTTCAGTAAGTTCAACCTCACCGTCACCGGCTTGAAGGATTAATTGCGGCCCCGGAGTCGAGATGGTCCCAACAGGATGGTGCTGCTGACTGGAATATTTTCTGGCTTTCCACACTTTTAAAATGACCCCATCCAACTGGCTCCACGCGGCGGGATAGGGTGACATCCCCCTGATCAAATTGATGATTTCGTCAGCACCTCTATCCCAACGGATGCGCGCGTCCTCCTGGTGAATTTTAGGTGCGTGGCTTACTTTGGACAAGTCCTGCGGAACAGGGTGTGCCGTCCCATTGCAGATAGCGTCAACAGAAGCGACCACGAGGCCAGCTCCAATGTGCATCATTCGGTCATGCAAACTGCCGGTATCGTCTTCCGGTAAGATGGGAATCTCTCTTTGAAGTAAAATTTTCCCAGAATCGATTTCATGCTCAAGCATAAACGTGGTCACTCCGGTGACCCTATCGCCATTGATCACTGCATGATGGATCGGCGCTGCACCCCTGTAAGCCGGCAACAATGATCCATGCAGGTTCATCGTTCCCTTAGAAGGCATATTCCACACTATTTCAGGAAGCATTCTGAAGGCCACCACGACCTGGAGATCAGCATTCAGCGACTTAAGTTGTTCCAGGAATTTTGCTGACTTTAAATTTACAGGTTGTAAAAGAGGAAGCTGGTGCTGGAGGGCAAAGGCTTTAATTGGGGACGAAATCATCTGTTGCAGTCCGCGCCCACCAGGTTTGTCGGGTGCCGTGATGACACCAACAATTGCATATCCTGCTTCCATGAGGTATTGCAAGGCCGGCACAGCAAAGGTCGGGGTTCCCATGAAGACAATGCGAAGATCTCGATTCATAGCCGGGTAAAAGTAAAACGAACCGCTCATATTAAATTAAGCCTTTAGCTTTGGGGGTAACGATGTGATTATTTCAAAGCTATTTGAAATAGTTTTTATGGCTGTTGAAGTTGATTCAAAAACAAGATTTATATAAAAATGACATCAAGAGAATTTCTTTATGCCCTGCCGGGTAAAGTCAATCCCGCTGCCATTGAAGGATTAAGCACTTTGTTCCATTTTGATCTTGAAGGCGAGAGTGGTGGTCAATTCACGATCAAAGTGAGCGATGGGAAAATGCAGGTTACTGATGGACTGGATGGCGAACCGGTGTGTGTCGTCAGGTCAAGTGGGGATAACTTCGTGAGTTTGGCCAAAGGGGAATTGAATCCAATGATGGCCATCCTGACCGGCAAAGTAAAAATCAGCAATCAGGGTGAAATGCTGAAGTATGCCAGGATTTTTGGCCTGATGTAAGTGATGGACATCGAGACGTTTAGAAAATATTGCCTTTCCTTCGCAGGGGTCGAGGAGACAACTCCCTTTGGGCCGGATACGCTGGTCTTTAAAGTGGTAGGTAAAGCCTTCGCACTTACAGGACTTGATGCCGAAGAGTTTAGCGTCAACCTGAAATGCGACCCTGAAAGAGCCATTGACCTCAGAGAACGACATCCGGAGGATATCATACCCGGCTGGCATATGAATAAGCGGCATTGGAACACAGTTTTTTTTGAACGCGGACTCGGTGATACTTTGTTAAAGGACCTCATCAATCATTCCTACCATCTCGTTGTGGAAAAATTGCGCCGTAAAGTGAGGGAGGAGTTATCCGGAAATAATGAATAAACCTTTCCTGATCGTTGGCCATGGATTAGCCGGATGTGTGTTGGCGATGACATGCTATCGAAAAAATATACCTTTCCGGATGGTAGGGTGCTCCATGCCCGGTGAGGCATCAATGGCTTCTTCAGGTTTGATTGCGCCAATCACGGGAAGACGATATGTGAAAGCCTGGCGAATAGATGAGTTTGTTCCTGTGGCCCTTGATTTTTACCGATGGTCCGAATCCATCCTGGACCAGCAATATTTTTTCCCAATTGAAATCGTTCGCCACTTATCTCATCCTGAAGGTCAGGTGGCATGGATGAAGCGCCTGGAAGACCCGGAGTACACAAAGTATATTGCACAAAGCAGGGACCTTGAGCGCGACGCCGGAGGCAGACCTTTTGGTATTCTCACAGGTGGCTACCGATTGGATACCCCAGGGTGGCTATTGGCAACGAGACAATTTCTTATCTCAAAAGGTTTTTTGGATGTGCAGCAACAACCACATCATCCGGATGAACCTGATCAAGGAGTGAAAATCTTTGCTACGGGCGCTGTTGATCCATTGCTAAACCTTCGGATCATACCAAACAAAGGAGAATCCCTTTTGGTCCGCATGCCTGACTGGCCATATGACAGAATTATAAAGGAAGACGTTTTTATTATACCGATAGGAAAAGACCATCTATATTGGATTGGTAGTTATTACGAACCCTGGCCCATCTCCAAAGAAATTTCAGACGCAGGAAAGCAGCGACTGCTGGATCCCGTGCAAAGGGTCTATAGTGGTCATATAGAGATACTGGACCACATGGCCGGTGTTCGACCTACGGTCAATGACCGTCGTCCGTTGATCGGTCCGATGCCGGGGCGGACGGATGCATACTTGTTTAATGGAATGGGCACCAAAGGCACTTCGCTCGCTCCATTCTGGGCAGTGAAGTTGATTGATCATATTGTATCTGGTACATCGCTGTCCGCTGAAGTGATGCCCGACAGATATATTCCACCATACAATGCCGGAAAAGGTGCCGGTATACCGATAACCGGTTAAAGAATCGTTAATAGAGAAGAGATGATTTGTAATTACATCCCTGGCTGCATCTCAATTATGAACTTATAATGATAAACCATGAAATACCATCTGTATCTCCTGCTGAGTGCAGCACTCTTTTCCGTTTTTGCATGCAAATCCCGTCCTGGTCCTACATCAGGCAACAATTCGTTTGATCCAGGCACCATGGAAAAGATGTGGAAGAAAGTTGATTCACTCGAAAGCAAAGGATTATACACCTCTGCCCTGGAGGAGATTATCCAAATTAAGAAAGTAGCTCTGGCTGGTCAGGAGTCGGGCCATCTGGTAAAAGCCATTATGTACGAAAACCGCTATCTCCTCCAACTGGAGGAGGATTCGGCGTTGAAAGCATTGCAACGGGCAGAAGCTGAAGTAAGCACGTATCCTGAACCTGCGAAATCTGTGATGCATTCCATGATCGCAGACTGGTATGCCACGTATTTGCGCGGGCATCTTTGGGAATTAAAAAACAGAACGGAGTTTGAAGGACCGGCCGGACCCGATATCCGTACCTGGGGCGTCAGACATTTTGTAGATACGATACAGTCCCATTTTTATCAATCCGTGCAATGGGAAGGTCTTCAAACGGCTGATGTCAGCCTGCATACGCTTCTTTTAACAGAGGACCAGAAAACGGATGACCTGCGCCCAACATTGTACGACATCCTGATGCACAAAGCACTGGATTACTACATGGGCTCAGAATCGTTCCTTACGCAACCTCAATATGCTTTTGTATTGAACGATCCGAAGGCACTTTCACCGGCAGCGGATTTTGTGCAACACACCTTTGCGTCAAAAGACACCCTTTCACAGGTATGGATTTCAATGCAATGGTTCCAGCAACTGCTGAAATTCAGATTAACCCAAAGTGAACAACAAAGCGCATTGCTGGATGCTGATTTGAAGCGATTGCTTTATGCATACAGCCAATTGCAGCATGACGAAAAGGATTCTCTTTATCTGTCAGCCATGCGTGCCTTGCGTGAAAGGTATAAGGGTAATGCTGAAGTTACACTAGTGGATTATCACCTGGCAGAATGGTACATCGGCAAAGGAGATCAATGGAACCGTATGCCGGATGATCCTGACAGGTTTGCTTACAAGAAAGCATTGGAGATATGTCAGGAAGCAATAAAGAATTATCCGGATGCCTATGGAACGCAATTGTGTCTGGGGCTGATCGACCGCATAAAACAGGTTTCCCTTTCTGCCAATATGGAATCCATCAACCTTCCCGGTGAAGAACTGCTGGCCAAAGTGGATTACAAAAATCTTAGTCAGCTTTACTTTACTGTCGTTCAATTGCCTGAAGCCCCAAAACGCTGGACGAAAGGAAACTGGGACGGAGAAGAAATCCTGCGACGGCTTCAGCAATTACCTCAGATAAAGACATGGGTTCAGCCTATCGATAATGGACAGGATTATCAGCAGCATGCCACGGAAATTGCCCTGCCGGCTTTAGCTGCAGGTCATTACGCTTTGATTGTTTCGGAAGCTGAGAAACCCCAGCAAAACAAATCTACCGCTGGCTCTATCATGTTTACCGTATCCTCATTAGCCTATTGGTATCTGGATGACAAAGAACAAACGGAAGCGGCGACTATTCTGAACAGGGCCACCGGAAAGCCGGAAGAAGGGGTAAAAGTTGAGTTTTACACCAGCCAGTACAATCCCGCACTTCGCCAACATGAAGAAGTCAAGTTGGGGGAAGCTATAAGTAAAGCAGATGGATGGGTCAATGTACCTGCGCATGAGAACAAGAGCATTTCGCTGAGACTGACAAAAGGCAAGGATGAACTCTACATGGATGAATCCTATTATTCCTATCGGCCCGGTCGCACGGCAGGGACACAACCTACTACATTGTTCTTCACCGATAGAGCGATTTATCGTCCGGGTCAGAAATTGTTCTTCAAAGGATTTGCACTCGAATTTGATCAGCAACGAATTCCTTCTACAGCCACAAAGAAAGAGGTAACAGTGACGTTGTTTGATGCCAATAGCAAGGAAGTCACCAAACAAGTGTTGCGTACAAATGATTATGGTACGTTCTCAGGATATTTTGATTTACCCTCAGGCGGACTGACCGGGAAGATGTCCATTGCTTCATCCCATGGCAATAGCAGATATTTTTTCAGTGTGGAAGAATATAAACGACCCAAATTTGAAGTCACCTTTGATACCATACGCCAAAGTTACCGGCTGGGTCAGGAGGTAGTCCTTCAAGGAAAGGCCCTGGACTTTGCAGGTAGCGCCGTTTCCGGGGCAGTAGCCACCTATCGAGTCGAACGTGTTGCATACAGACCCTGGTGGTGGGGGTATCGGATGTATTTTCCAATGCAGGATGACCGGCAAGTATTAGCCACTGGAACAGATATGACGGATCTGAATGGTAAGGTGAATATCCCATTCCAGGCCAACGGTAAATCCGGAGATGCACCTGGCATGATGTATAGGTTTGAAGTTACGCTGGCAGTGACAGATATTACCGGAGAAACGCATGAATCAGTAAAGTCAATCGTGTTAAATGAACAAGGGTATGAGGTCAATATTCAAATACCAGAATCTATAACATTCGATGCTCTGGATTCAATTGATGTGGTGACCTCCAATAGTGATGGCATACCCATTAAAGTCATTGGGGAATTGCAAATCTCACCACTGACTCAGCCTTCACATCATCTCAGGGACAGGTTATGGCCCAGTCCTGATATCATGACATTGACCCCTGAAGATTACGCTTCAAGATTTATACATTATGCATACCCTGGTCAGGAACATATATCCACCTGGCCCGCGAAGGAGACCGGTCTTAAAGCGAGCTTTAGCGTTGATGGACGCGGCAAGGTTAACCTGACTTCGGTACTGAAATCATCCGGATATTATAAGTTGTCATGGAAGTGGAAGAATGAGGATGGAAAGGAACTTGTCATCGATCAATACACTATGGTCTACGCCATGGATCAAAAATTACCGGGCGTTGAAGTTGTCCGTGTGCATACTGCGGACCGGGCTTATAAGCCTGGGGATAAAGTAAGTTTTGATTTACTGACGGGCTTGCAAAATGCGCCACAAGTGATTCAGATCATTGAGCATCGCACCGGCGCCTCACAACGCCAATGGCTGAACGG
>CAZYHJ010000065.1:0-14229 GCA_964646645.1 uncultured Saprospiraceae bacterium
TTTTTCCTTTACCTCCTCAGGGCAAATTAAAAATCTATACCCAGAACAGCTCATATCAGATGACATGAAATACATACCTTTTTAAATTACAAATAACATACAAGCACATGATCAAATATCTTCTTCTTACCCTCCTCATCCACAGCCTCACCCCAGGTTTCGCCCAGGTACAGCAGGGTGCTATCACTATTGGAAAAGTAGATAGTATTACGTCCACCATCCTTGGCGATAAAAGGAAATTCTGGGTGCACGTACCCAATGACAATGCCACAGGTTTATATGCAGACAGGTCATATCCTGTCGTGTATGTATTAGACGGACCGCAGTTTTTCCATTCGGTGACAGGCCTGCTCCATCATATGAGCATTTCCAATAACAACAGTGTCTGCCCGCCCATGATCGTTGTCGCCATCTCCAATACAGACCGAAGCAGGGATTTGACACCTACGCGTATGGAATCATTACATTATGCGGATGACAGGTTGACCAAAACAAGTGGAGGAGGTGAACATTTTATTGCCTTCCTGGAAAAAGAACTCAAACCCTATATCGAATCCCATTACCCTGTAGCCCCCTACAGCATGTTGGTAGGTCACTCGTTAGGCGGCCTGTTTGCGATACATACTTTTTTTCATCACGCCGACCTTTTTAATTCATACGTCGCAATTGATCCCAGCCTTTGGTGGGACAATCAATCCCTGCTTCTTTATGCGGATACACTGGAACAAACCAGGCACTTGAAAAACAGAGCCCTCTATTTGGCCATCGCCAATACGATTCCCGCTGAGATGAATTTGGAGACCGCCAGAACAGATACTTCGGAGTGGACGGCTCACATCAGAGCCAACCTTCAATTTGCAGATATCCTGGCATCTCAAAAATTCCATAACCTGTCCTTTGCTTATCAATACTACCCGGATGAAACCCATACCGAACTTCCGCTACTGGCTACGTACGATGCACTGAAGTTTTTTTTCAAAACCTATCGAATACCGGATTCCCGGATGTTTGATTTGGTAGAAAAGGATGTACGACCAGATTCGACGCTTATCCTTCATTATAAAAATGCCAGTGCGCAACTCGGTTATGAAATACTTCCACCGGAACGGATTACCAATTCAATAGCATACATGATGATGGAATTTGCCCAGATTCAACCTGGCAGGATGGATGCCGCTTATCATCTTTTTGCCATGAACGTAAAAAATTATCCGGAAAGCGCCAACGTACATGACAGCATGGGCGATTGGTATATGGCCCTGGAAGATACAGACAATGCCATTCTCTGTTTCCAAAAGGCCCTCGATATCAAAGAAACAAAACCCACACGGCAAAAACTGGAAATGCTTCTTTCCATGAAGGCCGCGGAAAAGGGAAAAAATCAAAAAAACAAGTAACCTCCAGGGTCGAATTAGTGTATAATATGATGTGCGGACTAAACTTTCAACACCCGTTTTAAACCGATCACTCAATGAACAGACAGGTGAATAGCCCAGAGATGTAAGATTGAGTCAAAGGACGGAGATTTAGCAAAAAAAGGACTATGAAAATCCTAACGCTCCTTCTGCTTCTATCTTCCGCTGCCATCTCAGCCCAAGTCGCCATTTCACCGGATGGATCTACTCCTCACGCCAGCGCGATGCTCGAACTCAAGAGCACGAATAAGGGAATCCTGGTGCCGCGCATGTTGACCAGTGAACGTACGATGATCGCATCTCCCGCTCCCGGTTTACTGGTTTATGATCTGACCACGGAGAGTTTTTGGTTTTACAATGGCGCAGGCTGGAAGGAACTGATTAGCGACTACACGGATGTTCTCCGTGATGCGGACAACGACACAAAAATCCAGGTGGAGGAAAGTCCGGATGAAGATATCATCCGGTTCGATCTGGCCGGTACCGAAAAAATGGTGCTGCAAACGAATAGCAACGATGTATTGCGGCTGGACATAAAAGATCCGGAACTCAACACGTTCATAGGTGAAAATGTTGGGCAAAACTTAGGCTCCGGAATCATAGAGAATACAATGGTAGGCGCAAATGCAGGTAGTAATACCACCGGAGGAAATTTTAATACGGCCCTTGGGAGCAACACCCTGACTGCAATAACGGGGACGGATAATACCGCGGTCGGCGCATGGGCATTACGATATACCACCACAGGCTCAAACAATACTGCAGTTGGTTCCGGCGCATTGACATCCAACGTATATGGAAATGAAAATGTCGCCATCGGTGATAGTGTAATGAGTGCAAATACACAAGGCACGGCCAATATCAGTATTGGGAGAAAAGCGCTGGCAGAAAATACAGCCGGAAGCACAAACGTCGCTGTCGGGTATGAGGCTCTATTGACAAACAAAACCGGTGCGACCAGTGTGGCGATAGGAAACTATGCCATGCGGAATGCTGACGACGGCAATGGATACTGGGTGACACACAATACTGCTGTAGGATATGCGGCCCTGCGCGGAAGTAACAACCCTGCCGATAACACCGGCTGGCACAATACCAGCATCGGCTATTTTACCCTTTATAATAATTCGACCGGACATCGCAACACGGCGCTTGGCAGCCATTCGCTCTACCTCAATACCACCGGATATGAAAACACGGCTATTGGTTCCTTTAGCATGCGAAACAACACACTTGGCTATAACAACACCGCCCTGGGAAGATTGGCCCTTTATTCCAATCAGGCCAATTATGAAAGCGTCGCCGTCGGCCATGAAGCTATGCGGTATGCGGATGATCGCACCGAAGCCATGGCTACGTTTAATACAGCGATAGGGGTAAGATCTCTCCGGGGAAGTCCAACACCTTCTGCCAACATCGGGCTGTCCAATACATCGGTAGGCCATGAAGCGATGATGTCAAATACAGAAGGAAGTAACAACACGTCTATAGGGCGTACCGCCATGCTAAGCAACACCACAGGGCATAATAATACAGCCGTTGGCCTGGATGCATTACGTGTCAATTTAGATGGAGTAGACAATACCGCCGTGGGTATATTTTCACTGGATCATAATACTTCCGGCAATGAGAATACCGGTCTTGGAAGAGCGGCCTTAGGCAATAATACGGATGGCTCAAATAATACTGCTATAGGAAAAGATGCCCTTTATCTGAATACCTCCGGCAATCAGAATACCGCGATAGGCAGAGGTGCATTGTATTCCAACACCATTACGTCCAACCTTGTGGCAATAGGTGATTCCGCTTTATTCCATAATGGACTTAACAACGGAGATATGTATCTCCATGCCAAACGCAATACGGCTGTCGGTAGTTTTGCCTTGTTTGAAAACACAAACGGATATGCCAATACGGCCATTGGATTCCATGCGCTTGATTCCAATACTACAGGGGCTGGAAATACTGCTGTGGGCGTAGAAGCATTAATCTCGAATTCAGGTGCTGATTTTAATACCGGCATTGGTTATTATGCACTTCAGCTCAATATGACCGGGGAAAGAAATGTTGCTCTTGGATCGAATGCGTTGAAAAATAATAGTTCAGGTGGACTTAATTCAGCAGTAGGTGATCGATCCATGTTTAATAATCAAACCGGGAATAAAAACACAGCATTGGGCCACATGGCGCTATATAGCAACAAAGACAAAAGTGGACTGGTTGCCGTTGGCGACTCCGCCTTATACTATGCTGCCGCCATCATACTTGATTCTGCTTCTGCGAGCGGAAACACCGCTGTGGGATCAAGAGTATTAAGACACACATTGGCGGGAAGACAAAATACAGGGACCGGATACCTCGCCCTCTATGCTAATAATGCTGGTTCGCGAAATGTGGCTCTTGGTTTTAAAGCAGGATATAAAAATTATAACAGTAGTGGCAATGTCGCTGTGGGTAACGCCGCTTTGCATGAAAATGATTTGAAGTCCGAATTGGTGGCTGTTGGTGATTCTGCTATGTACGCCAATGGCATGGGCGCTACTTTGGCTAATGAAGGTACCGGAAATACCGCCATTGGTAACCGCTCTATGCGTCACAATACTTTAGGAAGCGGCAACACAGCCCTGGGGTTTTACAGCCTGAATACAAATCTATTGGGTACTGGCAATACCGCCATAGGTTTCCAATCCATGAAAAATGCGGATTATATAGGCCTCAATATCGCCATTGGCTATGAAGCAATGATCAATGCAGATTCTGCAAATCAAAATGTGGCCCTAGGAGCGTCCGCTATGGCTAGCAGCGGCGGAGACTATAGTGTCGCCATTGGAAACTATACACTCCTCAACAATGATGGCATTGATAATATTGCCATAGGTGACAATGCAATGAGAGACAACCAAAGCGGATCAGCAAACATCGGCATTGGTTCCTTTGCGTTGAAAGAGAATGAAACGGGTTATTCCAATGTAGCCATCGGTAAATCCGCCTTGAAGAATAGTATAGGAGGCCACAACAACGTGGGCTTAGGATTCAACACGTTACTAACCAACAACGGCAACTATGGAAGTACCGCGATTGGAAGTGGTGCCATGGAATTTGCCGATAGCCGATCCACCGGGCGTGAAACCTTCAACACGGCCGTTGGATTTCAGGCTTTAAGAGGTCAGGGTACCCCTTCTTTGAACACAGGACAGTTCAACACGGCTTTAGGGCACAAGGCCCTCTTTCAAAATACCACAGGTCAACGCAATACCGCCATTGGCAATGATGCCTTACAACAAAATGGTACCGGCTCCCAAAATGTCGCCGTAGGCAAAAATGCCCTGCTTTTCAACACCGATGGAAATGACAATCTTGCCATGGGGTATCAGGCTATGTATGAGAATGAAGGTGGTGACGCAAACGTTGCGGTCGGTAGCGGTGCATTGAAAAATAATGATGCAAGTAATAATACGGCCATCGGTGTCGGGGCGCTCACCGATAATACCTTAGGAACCCGTAATGCAGCAGTTGGCCGGAGCGCTCTCCTTAAAAATATCGGTGGTAACGACAATGCTGCCATGGGCATGGATGCGCTGTCGTTAAATACAACCGGTAATGCCAATAGCGCTGTTGGATATGAAGCCCTGTTCTCCAATCAGGCTAACAGCGGAAGCACCGCCATCGGTTACCAGGCTATGCTGTATGCCGATAACAGAACCACCGGGAGAGCTACATACAACACAGCCGTTGGCTATCAAGCTTTACGTGGCAGCGCCACGGCATCCAGTAATACCGGCCGCTTTAATACCGCTGTAGGATACACCGCCATGTTTAATAATACCTCCGGAGCAGAGAATACCGCTCATGGATACCTGGCAGGCTACGCCAATCTCACGGGCAACTACAATACTGCTTTCGGCAGCGGTGCATTACACTACGCAGTTAACTCAGAAAACACCGCAGTGGGAAACAGCGCGGGTACAGATTCGGACAACAGCACCAGTTGCACCTACATCGGACAGGATGCGGATAATGATGTATTCACCAATACCTACACCAATAGCACCGTCCTGGGGCATGCTGCCCGCATGACGGCGTCCAACCAGGTTCGTATTGGAAGCAGTACTGTGACCTCTATTGGTGGTTTCGCCAACTGGTCAAATGTGTCTGACGGTCGTTTCAAAAAGGATGTCGCTGAAAATGTACCGGGACTCTCATTTATAGAGCAACTGAGACCGGTGACCTATCATCTGGATGCTCATGCCCTGGCAGATCACCTGAATGAGGATAAATCTGATGTCAGGAATCCTGATGCAGAAAATACACCTTCCGCTGCTGCTCTTCAGGCTAGAGCGGATAAAGCATCAGCACTCGTGACAGGGTTCATTGCCCAGGAGGTGGAACAAGCAGCTCAATCTATCGGGTACGAGTTCAGCGGTGTTGATGCGCCAAAAAATGAAACAGATTTCTATGCCCTGCGGTATGCTGAGTTTGTCGTCCCACTCGTGAAAGCCGTTCAGGAACTAAGTGCGCAAAATGAGGCTCTACAGCAGTCTCTGATCAACCTCCGGGAGGAAGTCGAATTATTGAAAGCACAAGCGAAAAGCGTTTCGAATTCACTCAGCAAACCGCAGTTCAATAACCGTCCGTTCAACGTCTTACATGATTAGGCTGGAAAAAATGCTTATTCATTTCGTCGTTTCAGATCCTCTCGTCCACCGAAACCCTGGCGAATGCGGTTAACTACTTGCTCCCTGCTCTCTGGTACTCTATGCCCTCTGCTCTCTGCCTTTTAATGCACCAATCTTACCGAATTCTCATTGCCATACCCGTCATTCTCAATGATCGGATTGACAGGATCGGTCATCCATTTGCCATCGACAATAAATTTATAGGTATGCTTACCGCCATATAACGGGATCGTCACGGTCCAATAATCCCCGACTCTGCTCATCTCGAGCTTTCGTTCATCCCAGTCATTAAAAGAGCCCGCGAGGATAACCTTTTGTGCATCCGGAAATCCCTTGAGACTAAAGGTCACCGGTGTGTTAACATACATGACGGAATTGAGGGTATGGTGTTCATTTCGCACGGTCTCTTTGTTTGCCGGGTCATGCATCCATTCGCCATCGACGATAAACTTATATTCGTATCGACCGGCAGGTAAATCTGCGCGAAGTTCCCAACCCTCCGCCGATTTATTCATTTTGATCGCTCGCTCATTCCATCCATTAAATGAACCTGCGAGAATAACTTCGTTGGCAGTGGTGTGGCCCTTGAGGTAAAATGTGGTATTACCCTCTTCCGCAATTTTGATGACGGAGAGGTCCACCTTATAGATGTCTTCCAGGAAATCATCTTCAAATTGCTTTTTATCCATCACCTTACCCTCCGGATCCGCGATATACCGTCCATTGATGATGTAGCGAAAATCGAGGGGGAATGCATCGTTGAAATCCTGGATACGCTTACGCAACTCAAACGTAAACTCATCCCGCCGGATCATCTTCCAGCCTTTCTTGTTCCAGCCATTAAACTGTCCGGTCACGGCAATCTCCTGTATACCCAGATCCGCAAAATCCACTTTCAACGCATTTTCGCCGAGCAAAGCTTTCGCATAGCTACGTACATCAAAGACGAAAACAACCTCTTCGCCTTCGAAATAGTATGTTTTTGCCTCCTCCTGCGCCCGAACAGACCATGCCATCAGCATCCAGGCAAACACCAGGATCAGAAACCGGATCATATGTTGAATTGTGCTTTGCATGCGTTATGATCTTATCGGATTGAAAAAATAAAGCTTTCTTTTCTGATAGTTGATCATGATTCTCCTTCGTTTGATAAATTCATACCCGAGCACCCCTTGTACATTGATATCAAATGCCGAATTGATTTCATCGAGGCTGGTCAGTAAGGTATTCATTCTGGCGGAGTATTGATCTCCGCAACGGACATCTTTCAAAACCCCCGCCAGCACCTCAACTTCTCTTTTCCCTACCCCAACGAGGTTTACACGTTTGATGATTTCAAAACTATCGAGCACCCTGCGGTTTACTTTGCGGTCGATGAGATTCAATTCCGCGCCGGAATCAAGGATCATTTTTAACCGGATGTTGTTGATCCGTGTATCCATCACAATCAGATGTTTATCCAAATCGAATTCGAGGCTGTCGTATGGCGTCTCAAAGATCGCGATACTATCTATGCGCATGCCTTTTCGATCGACACGCCGCAATACGATGACCTTGTTTTGAAAATCCAGGAACACCTCGAAATCCTTGTACACTTCATACCCCATGATACCGATCATCCGCACATTCTTCTTCTGTTCGATGTGCTCCAGATCTGTGAGATGGGCAAAGAGATTTCTGATGACCAGTTGATCTACCTGAAGACTATCCACCTTTCGTTCAGCCACATCGCTGACCATTCCTGTGTTCCCAATAGCAGCTACCATCCGTTCTGATTCACTCCTGGTGAAATATCTCCTGTTGAGGACGAGTCGCTCGGATCCGGTATCCAGCATAAAATAGCCTTCAACAGTATCCACGCGTGCCTGGACCATGATGAGTTGGCCCACGAGTGTGAAAGGGATATAGATGGTATTTACATTGGAAACTGTTGCTTGCGGGAAGGAAAGATTGCAGAAAACCCCTGTTATCGGTTTAATATCCAGTGGTCCATTAGCATAACAGAGGAACGAGGCTGATAATCCAACACAGCAGCATACCCACCTCAAAAGACAGGAAATACTATGTTCGTTTATTCGGAATCCCCGCATCATGTGGTCTGAGATCAACAGAGCCTCAATATACTCATTCCCGCCTGAGGTTAAAACCCCCGGCAAAATATCGAGCGCCCCGATGGGGCTTTTACTTTCTCACGCTTTCTTGACAGCAATTCCGATCTCTTCCCCTTCCAACCATTCCACTTTAGTGCCGTCTACTTTTGAATCAACGGAGATGCTATTAGCGAGTGTTTCATTTTTAATAAAGTCGCCGTATAAACCAACTGCTTCACTGACTCCTTCCAGCGATTCAATGTTGATCGTTATCCTGTCTGTCACATTCAAACCACTATTCTTTCTGATATTCTGTATCCGGTTGACCAACTCACGCGCATTTCCTTCTGCGATCAGGGCATCGTCCAGCTGAACATCCAATGCGACCGTGATGCCTTCTTCTGATGCCACTTGCCAACCCGGGATATCTTCTGATATGATTTCAATATCCTCCCGTTCGGCGGTATAGTTTTCACCTTCAATGTTCAACGAAAGCGTGCCAGTCTTTTCGAATTGGCTGATCTCGTCCTGACTCAGATTTTGAATCAGTTCCGCTGCGGCCTTCATTTGTTTGCCCAGTCGCTTGCCTAATGTTTTAAAATTAGGCTTAGCTTTTTTACTGACCATGCCCGCCGTATCGGTGATGTATTCTATTTCCTTGACATTGACCTCTGATAAAATCAATTCCTTAACCTGGTCAACATCTGACTGGAAACGATCATCCAATACGGGCAACAAGATGCGGCGCAAAGGCAGACGCACACGCAACCTTTCCTTCTTGCGGATCGATAGGATCAAGGAACTGATGTGCTGCGCATAATCCATGCGACGCAACAATGCCTCATCTAATAATTCATGCGCCGGTGAGGGCAGATCGGTCAGATGGACACTCGCCGGTAGTTTGTCTGAATACGCAGTCAGATTCTTATACAACCAATCGCTGAAGAAAGGCGCTACAGGCGAAATCAATTGCGAAATGACAACAAGACACTCATGCAATGTCGCATATGCCGCGCGCTTGTCCTCCGACAATTCCCCTTTCCAGAAACGCCTCCTGTTGAGCCGCACATACCAGTTGGACAAATGGTCATTGACAAAAACTTCGATGCGACGGCAGGCCGTGGTCACATCATAATCGTCCATGTCCGCATAATAGGCATCCACCAGCGTATGCAACCGTGACATGATCCAGCGATCGATTTCAGGACGTTGCGCAATAGCCGACACTGCAGTATCATCTGCCTTCCACTGATCAAGGTTGGCATACAAGGCAAAGAAGGAATAGGTGTTGTATAGCGTGCTGAATAGTTTACGCGTACTTTCTACAATGCCTTCTTCATCAAACTTGAGATTGTCCCATGGCTGGGCGTTGGACAACATATACCAACGCGTGGCATCTGCACCGTACTTGCTGATGGTCTTAAACGGATCTACGGCATTGCCCAGACGCTTGGACATCTTCTGTCCGTTTTTATCCAGCACCAATCCATTGGAGACTACATTTTTAAATGCAATCGAATCAAAGGCCATCACCCCAATGGCATGCAAGGTGAAGAACCAGCCTCTCGTCTGGTCCACACCTTCCGCGATGAAATCAGCAGGGTAATTTTTATTGAACGTATCCGTGTTTTCAAAAGGATAATGCCACTGAGCGTATGGCATGGCTCCGCTGTCAAACCAAACGTCAATGAGATCCGTCTCTCGTTTCATCGGCTTGCCTGAAGGCGACACCAGAGTGATCTCATCAATAAATGGTCGATGAAGATCACCGGGGGCAAATTGCTTTAAACCTAACTTTTCATTCGCGAGATCAATTTGCTTTGCGAGTTCGGCAGTGGATCCGATGCAGATCTCCTCACTGCCATCTTCCGTGCGCCAGATGGGTAAGGGGATGCCCCAGTAGCGGGAGCGTGAAAGGTTCCAGTCCTGGAGATTTTCGAGCCAGTTGCCAAAACGCTTTTCGCCGGTGTGTGCCGGTTTCCAGTTGATCGTCTTGTTGAGTTCAATCATCCGGTCGCGGCATGCAGTGGATTTGATAAACCAGCTGTCCAATGGATAATACAACACCGGTTTGTCCGTGCGCCAGCAATGCGGATAATTGTGCTCATACTTCTGCACATTCAGCGCCTTGCCTTCTGTCTTCAGCATGACGGCGATATCGATATCGACTGGTGTGTAATTCGGTTCGTCTTTATAGTCCTTGACATATCTGCCTGAGAATGGACCTACGCTGTCTTTAAATTTTCCGGTTTGATCCACGAGTGTCAGTGTTCCGACACTATTGGCCTTAGCTACTTTTTGGTCATCGGCGCCAAAGGAAGGTGCAGTATGTACGATACCTGTACCATCTGAGGTAGTGACATGATCACCCGTCAATACAAGATATGCATCCGTGCCACCCAACAATGGTTCGATTGGATTTCCAAAATCAAGCAATGGTTCATACCGAATGCCTTTCATGCGGCTGCCTTTGAAGGGAGCTGAGGTGGATTCCGCGACGGGTTGATTTTTTCCGCCAAACCATGAAGACACCAGTGCTTCAGCAAGGACTACGCTGACAGGAGTATGCGTATATGGATTAGTGGTTTTGATCTTCACATAATCAATATCCGGACCGGCACTCAGGGCTGTGTTGGAAGGAAGTGTCCAGGGTGTCGTGGTCCATGCGGCGATGCGTACATCTTCATTTGCATCATCAAACAAATAGGAAGACGCTTCGTCGCGGTTGACTTTAAACAGGGCCACCACCGTAGTGTCTTTCACTTCCTTGTAGGCCCCGGGCATATTTAGTTCGTGCGAACTCAAGCCTGTACCTGCGGCGGGAGAATATGGTTGAATCGTATAGCCTTTATATAGCAACCCTTTATCATAGAGTTTTTCCAACAGGAACCATACCGATTCGATATAATCGTTTTCGTAGGTGATGTATGGATTGTGCAGGTCGACCCAATAGCCCATACGGCGGGTGATATCATCCCACTCCGCCTTATAGCGCATCACTGTCTCGCGGCACTTGGTATTATAATCTTCGATGGAAATACTCTTTCCGATATCATCCTTCGTGATGCCGAGTTCCTTTTCGACACTGAGTTCGATCGGCAGGCCGTGTGTATCCCATCCGCCTTTGCGTTCGACGCGATATCCTTTCAGGGTATTGTACCGGCAGAAGAGGTCTTTGATCGCGCGGGCCATCACGTGATGGATGCCTGGCATACCATTCGCGCTCGGCGGGCCTTCATAGAATACCCACCGTTTGTCTTCCGGGCGTTGGGTGACGCTCTTTTCAAAAATCTTGTTTTCCTCCCACCATTGGAGCATTTCGCGGTCGATGCCGGGCAGGTCGAGGGATTTATATTCAGGATAGACTTTCATAGAATGTATGGTTCTTATATTAAAAAAGCCCCGTGGTAATCTGACGGGGCCTTTATAAGGTCAGACTACTGGTTCTGTTTATTGGATAATAATATTGTTTATGGCTGTATTCATAAGTAATGCAAAAATAATAAAAAGCAGAGAGCAGAGAGCATAGGGCAGAGAGCATAGGGCGAATGGCAAGGTGAGGGTATGAGGGCATTGCTATTCTGAACAAACGGACAAATCCAATACGATGTGTGGCGTTTGTGGGTATTAGTCTTCATAAAACATAAGCGTGGCTTTCGTTACTCATTGAAATTCAAGTTTTTATAAATATTTTAATATACAATTGAATAAAATTATTCAAAAAATAGTCACAATCGGGGAGCCTCGATACACTTATATCTACACCGAGAGAAACATCTCGATTGATGGCTATGGCAAAATTCAGATTTGAAGACTTAGATATTTGGAAAGAAGCTATTGCGATCGCACTCATGCTTTTCGATATTGCTGACACCCTGGAGCAAAAGAAACTTTGGCGCTTTGCTGACCAATGCCGCGGGGTAGGAATGAGCATTCCAAACAATATTGCCGAAAGCACAGGCACTAAAATGATAGGCGAACAGCAACAACTCCTACGATATTCAAAACGTGAATGCTATGAAGGTGCTAATATTCTTGTAATCCTGGAATTGCGAAATCTGATAAGTCCTTCTACAAAAAAAGAAATCTACGAAAGGCTTGACATCCTTAGCAGAAGAATACAATCCTATTCTGATTCACTGAAATGAAATACTAATAAATACAGATCAAAGGACAAATTCTACAATTTCCCTATGCTCTCTGCTCTCCAACTTATTGGCTTTGCAGTAGTGCGGGATCCTCGTGCTGAGCGGAGTCGAAGTATACGCTGCGCTTCGATAAGCTTCCAGCTCTTTGCCCTCTGCTCTATGCTCTCCCGCTTATTGTCTTCGCAGCAATGCGGGATCTACACTGCGCTTCGATATGCCTCTCTGCCCTATGCTCTATGCACTATGCCCTTTGCCTTTTCATCCACAGATAAATCATCCCGACAGCTCCGATCACAATCAACAGTCCCGCCACATACTCCGCCTGCGTAGCCTCCATGCCGAGAATCGTGATATCCGGATTCGTGCGGATCTTTTCGATAAAGAAGCGTTCGATGCCATTGAGGAAGGCGTAGAGGAAAAACAATACGCCAGGAATGGTGATGCGTTTGCGCAAGGACCAGAGAATGCCGAAGATGATCAGGGAGAAAAAGGTTTCATATATCGGGGTGGGATATACCCCTTCGCCGAGTTGGCGGCAATATTCATAGAGGCAGCCTTCGATCTGTACGCCGTCATTGAGGACGTTGTGCGGATAGGTATAGGACCAGGCCCAGTCTGGCAGGAACCACCATGAAGGGGTGGGCGCTGTATTGACTATACCCCAGTCACCGTCGCCGGAAAACTGGCAGCCCAGGCGACCCACGGCATAGCCCATGATCAGTGAAGGGGCCACGGCATCCATGACATGGATGGGCTTCATGCCTTTTTTGGATACGTAATAATATACAGCGATAAATGCGACGATCAAACCGCCATATATGGCGAGGCCGCTGCCGCTGAGGAGTTGGTCGAGGGGATCTTTGATAAAGGCTTTAATATTTTCTTCGCTCTCGATAATCGAGAAAAGGCGGGCACCGATGATCCCGGACACCGCCGCGAGAATGGTGATATCGCCGATGCGGTGATGAGGAAGTACGGCAACTTCCTTGATATGCGGTTTCGCCAGCTTGCGTTTATTGGCATCCCAGTATCTGAAAAACCCAAATCCAATGGCGGCGAGAATTCCCCACAACCAGGTTCCTTTACCAGACAGGATGATGCTGGCCGGATCAGGTCTGAATTCGGCAAAATGCTGGGCGATATATGGCAGTTTGAAGCCGATAATAAACCCAAACAGGGCATTAGTGGCGATCTCCTGCCAGGTAGCAGGATATCCGATGCGTTCCCGCTCCACGAAACCATGCAGCAGGCCTTGCTTTTCCTTACGCTTCAGCTCCAGATTTAAAAAATAGGCACTGGCCAGGAAAGACAGGATCAGAAAAACCCCGAAGGTCTTGAACACACTGAGCCAGTTGTCCGGCGCGGTGCCGAGCAGGTCATGAAAGAGATAACTGAGGTCCGGATACATAGGCGGTACGGGTGATCGGTCTGATGTCGCGGCTAAAATAAGGGAAGTTTGGGGAAGAGCAGAGGGCATAGAGCAGAGGGCAAAGAGCAAGGAGCTGGGAGCTAGGAGCTAGGAGTAAATCCTATGGCGGCCGGAGGCCGCCTGTAAAAAACACTGTTGGGTTCAGGTTGTACCTGAACCCGCGTGCGTAAGATCATAAAAAGTTATTCTATGTAACGATCACCGATGGCAGCCTCTGGCTGCAAGTTTAATGCAAAAAAAAATGATCTACGGCGGCCGCAGGCCGCCTGAAAAAACAAAGTTGGGCTTAGGTTGTACCTAAGCCCGCGTACGTAAAATCACAAAAGGCTGTTTCAAGGTAAATGTCACCGATGGCCGTTTCCAACGGCAGGTATTCGGCCCCTAAATCCCCTGAAGGGGACCTCAAGCAAACTTGATATACTTTCGCAAATAAAATCAACCAATGCACACCCCTCCCCCCGACTCCTTCCA
>CAZYHJ010000065.1:14329-18417 GCA_964646645.1 uncultured Saprospiraceae bacterium
TATACTTTCGCAAATAAAATCAACCAATGCACACCCCTCCCCCCGACTCCTTCCATCCCGCTGATCGAAAGGCCTGGCGCAAATGGTTGGAAAAAAATCATGCGACAAGCGTATCCCTCTGGGTCATCTTCACAAAAAAGACAAAAGAAGGTGTGCGTGGGTTGTCGTGGAGTGATGCGGTGGATGAGGCTTTATGTTTTGGATGGATAGACAGCAGGGCAAGACCGCTGGATGAAGAGCGGTACATGCAGTTTTTCTCGCGGCGTAAACCTAAAAGTGTCTGGTCCAGGATCAATAAAGATAAAATCGAACGTCTCATCGCAGACGGTCTGATGGCCGAGGCAGGTTTTCGCAGTATTGAAATCGCAAAGGCAAATGGATCATGGTCATCCCTGGATCATGTTGAAGACATGATCATTCCGAAGGACCTGGAGAAAGCATTCCGAAAAGTGAAAGGTTCAAAAGCCTATTTTGAAAGTATGGGTAAATCCATCCGTAAGCCCATTTTGCAATGGATCGCCATGGCTAAACTGCCGGAGACCCGTCAGCGTCGAATTACGGAAGTAGTGGAAAGTGCGGGCAAGGGGGAGCGGCCGAAGGCATTTAGATCATCCTGATGAAAATATAGTTGTCCTGGACAAGGCAGAGCATGCTATTCCTGATCACTATCATGGCTACCGCAGTAAAATTGATCGGATCGTTGTGCTGATATTCATGAAAATCTTTCCAAAAAGATGTCGCTCTTACTTAGAGATTCTCCCCCTTCGTTGTCAAAAAAATAAATAGTGGAAATTTTTTGTTCATACTTCGGCTTCGCCCAGTAAAATCCTTTTTATCCCCGTAATGATGATATATGAAAACGCAATAAAAAGTGCCCATAGATAAAGGAATTCAACTATATTTGATTGCGTAGATATACGTGTTATCGTTCATTTGATGAGTCATACGAAATGAAAAATTCAATTTATTTAGGAATTCTTCATATCTTATTCTGGTCTTGTTCAACAAAGGAAAATACGACCTATGAGGAAGGGCTTAGGAGATGTAAAGAAAATACAGCAGAAAATCAGATGCAACATCCAAATAGTATAATACTGAGTTCAAGGGATTGTATAATTGGATGTTCGATTCCAGAATTGAACAAACAAACCATAACAGGACAAATCGTAGACAAGAAATATTTTGAAGGAAAGTATGGAGTAATCAATTTTTGGTTTGAGGGAAGCCCTCCTTGTGTTAAGGAAATTCCAGATTTAAATGACCTTGTTGCTAAGTTTGGGGTAGAGAAGTTTTATTATCTGGCAATAGGCCTAGACTCAAAGGAGGATATGTTACTATTTCTTAAGGATCATCCCTGGAGATTTGACTTAATCCCTGATGGTAATGACCTTCTTGAAGGAAGATTTGCAAATATTTGGGGCTATCCAACAACATTGGTTATAAATAAGAATGGGGTAATTGAATATTCATTTGGAGCGATTTATGAAGGAAATAAACAGGAAGTTCTTGAAAAGATACAGTCACTCCTGAATTAGCGATCGATAACCTAGTCTACTCGCCATCAGGGTTTTTTTATTGAAAATGAAATTCTTATATTTATAAATCAACGCACAGAATAAGATTGTCGACACTCACCCTGCCGACGAGTAGACCTGGTCGTTGTACCTTATGCTCAATCAAATTAGCTTAGTAGCGTATACAGAAAAGAATTTATCATGACTGATGAAGAAATCAAAGAAAAAGCTGATAAACTAAATGGGAATTCTCGCGAATCAACCGCCTATTTTGGCATTGTTGAGGAGAATCAAGATTTCTATATCAAGGCAAATAGGGATGGACTCAGATTGTTCGCAGCGGAATTACTCTATGCCTCGATAAATGACAATGAATCAAAGGTTTGGGGAATAAATAATGAATGGTATGACAGCTCAGCCCTTGAAATAGACCACATTCAACTTATTGACGCTGAGCGAATCAGTATTGAAAGCAATCAAGTTAAATCTAAAGGGGTACATATTCTTGAAATAACAGGTTGTGCTGTTGGTATAATTTTGGCCATTTTTATTGTAGTGGGTGCTATTGCTACTTTCAAAGCAATAATTGATTGGATATAGCGACGTGGTAAAGTGTGAGCAGCCTAACCTGGACAGCAACCTTTACAACTTTTTCCCAATATGACAATTAAATCGAAAGCTCAAGGCTCCCAAAAAATAACGCCAATAAATATTATGTGCTTGATTGCAGAGCAGGCAGAAGTGATTATTGCAATCTTTGTACTCCTATTTAGATTTAACAATTGTGCTTCAAGTCCTAACTTGTGCCAAAAGCCTAACCAATTGTGGAAAAGACGATTTTTTGCCTTGACCAAATGAAATGGAGTTCTCTTTTCCTGGTACTGCTGATATCCAGCAGCTCTTGTATCCGTGAACATGACAGGCTGTTTTCATTTTATCATTGGAAGTCAAATGCAGTTTTCACTCCAATCATCAGCAGCGCGTTAGAAACCACCCACGCCAAAAGGATCTACATGCACTTCTTTGATGTAGTAGGCGGGAGAGGGACAGATAAGCATCCAAAAGAGCTGTTTCCAGCCTATACCCTGAAAGATGTTAGCCCAGAGTACCGGGAGTATGAAATTGTTCCTGTCATCTATATCGTTAACCACACACTGGAAGGAGCTCATCTCCCGCAAATAAGTGCTCAAATCCATGGTCTTGTAAGCCAAATCAGTGAATGGCACTTCCATAACATCCCTAAAACCATTCAATTAGATTGCGACTGGACCGCAACAACCAGAGAACAATATTTCAGTTTGATCGATCTGCTGAAGGAGTACTATGTGGTCGAGGTTACCATACGGTTGCATCAGATCAAATTTCAACACGAAACAGGTATACCTCCTGTTGATCGAGGCACCCTCATGCTGTATAACATGGGCCACCTGGACAGCCTATCCGAGAATTCTATATTGGAATCTTCTATTGTTCAGGAATATATCCATTCCACCACCTCCTATCCTATTGCGCTTGATGTCGCCCTTCCGCTATTTTCACAAACCGTGATTCAAAACAACGAAAAGCAAATCCGTCTATTGCCCGGTGCAGAAAACACTTCTCTGATTAAAGATACAATCTATTTCCAGCGCCTGGAGGAACATCTTTTTGAAGTGACTAAGGATACACTGTATAAAGGTTTCTATCTTTCACCAGGCTATACGTTAAAACTGGAAAACGTAAAAGAAGAGGAAATCCTGAATGCATACCAAATCGTCAAGAAAAGTAAGCTCGACATGAGAGATATCATCTTTTACCATCTCGATGATTATGCCCTTCAACCATTCAATTTCGAAAGGCTGATCCAACAATTATGAGACGTTACACAACAACCTTCCTTATCCTTATTTCGACTATTAAATCCTGGTCCTGTGGTTGGTGGCCCGAAAGTGATCTCTATTTTTTCTACAACCTCTTTGATCAGACTACGATATCAGGTGCCGAATACTATCCTTTCTTAAGAACAGATGACAAGCTATTTTACGAGGCCGGGGGAATCAAGCTCGCCAATCCAGGTAGCCTCCATCTTTGGGAACAGTTACTTCCTTCCTGGAGCGTGGAACAGATCAACCAGGCACTTTTCAATACATCCAATGAGGAATTCGAGAAAATATGGGCTGGAAAGAAATCAACCATTGAACTCAGCAGTAAAAAATACATTGCCTTTGCCCGGAAATGCGGCACCCTCTTTCAATATCGCCATCGCGACTCCTGGGATTACCAGGAAATTCTGAACCAAAACATTCCGGATGCTTCTCCCCTGCTTGAGGAGGGATTGATCTTGTTTCATCAGGAGAAGGAAAATTCCCTACGGATCCGGTATGCCTATCAATTGATCCGCATCCTTCATTATTCTAAACAGTATCAGGAGGCGATTGACTTTTTCCAAAACAATGTCGCCCAAAAATTTGACAGAAACGAACTCTACTACTATGCCCTGGATCAGGTGGGAGGATGTCATTATTCGTTGGGGAACTATGAGTATGCTGCGTACATTTTTATCCAGATATTTAACCAAAGCCTCGACCGGAAGAA
>CAZYHJ010000066.1:0-18240 GCA_964646645.1 uncultured Saprospiraceae bacterium
GCTATTGAAAAAAAGAGGCGAGGGTTGAAACTGATAAAAAACAAAAACCATAAGCCCCGTCAGCAGAATAAAGAACTGCATGGGGATTTTAAACACGGCATTGAATAAAAGGCCCATTCTGCTTTCGCGGATATTTTGACCTGAGATGTATCGCTGGGCTTGTGACTGGTCGGTGCCAAAGTAGGCGAGGGCTAGAAAGGTGCCTCCTGTAATGCCCGACCAGAAGGTATAACGGTTGTCCCAATCAATATTAAAATCCACAATATTGAGCTTGTCATGCGCCCCGGCAATACGAAGGGCATCCATAAAATGAATGTGTTCCGGCAGACCGTTGAGTGTAATAATGAAGGCCACAATAATCCCTCCGATCATCACGGTCATCTGCAATTGGTGAGACGCACTGACGGCTTTAGTGCCTCCGACGGCGGTGTAAAAGGTCACCGCAACTCCAATGATAAAAATCGTCAGACTCAGATTCCATCCAAGAATGCTGGAGAATATAATAGCAGGCGCGAAAATGGTAATGGCGGCACCCAGTCCACGTTGTATTAAAAACAAGAAGGCTGCAAGCAAACGGGTTTTCAGATCAAATCTTTTTTCCAGAAATTCATACACGGTCAACACTTTCATGTTGACATATCTCGGAATAAACACGATGCATATAATGACCATCGCTATGGGTAGTCCAAAATAAAACTGGACAAACCGCATCCCGTCATCGAATGCCTGGCCCGGTGTTGATAAGAACGTAATGGCACTGGCTTGTGTGGCCATGACAGATAAACCCACGGTCCACCATTTGGCGGAATGACCACCTGTCAAATAGCCATCCATCCCGCGGGTTTTCCGCGTCTTCCATATTCCATACAGAATAATAAAGGAAGTGAACGCCAGTAATACGATCCAATCCAGGTTACTCATCCTTAGCCGACGTTGAATTGATGGCCGAGGAGATAGAATGCGGTGATGAGGAGGGCATTAAATAACAGGACCAGCAGGTAGATTTTTTTCCAGTTGGTGTCGGGCGGTGTGGTGGGATGTGTTGGCATTCGATGAGAGCTTTGGAGGGAGTGTTTATGGGTTTATGAGTTTATAAGTTTATGGGTTTATAAGTTTTTGAGTTTATAAGTTTTTGAGTTTATAAGTTTATGGGTTTATAAGTTTATGAGTTTATCGGTTTATAAGTTTATAAGTTTATGGGTTTATAAAGTTTATAAGTTTAAATGGTATTGATGTGAAGGTTGTTTTGAAGTGGACGTATATTTTTGTTTGTGAGGTTTGTCATCAGGATCTGCCTTTTTTATGGCCGAGGGAGATCAGGTTGCTGAGGAGGCGGTAGGGGCCAACGTTGCCGGCAGGGAGGTGGCGGAAAAAGGAGAGTCCGGTGTAGACATAATAACCATCACCATAGGGAGCGACCAGAAGAGCACCTTTGGTGGGATTTTCGCCTGTATCGTGCATTTCAAGAAGGGGGACGAAATGTTCATCCCATTGATTCGGGAAGTAGAGGCCTCGCTCCTGCGTCCAATCATTGAAATCAGCCGATGTGATTTTGTTTGGATGATTTAAGGCCGGGTGATCGGGGGCGATGATGGATACAGGTGCATTTTCTTCTGTAATTCTGTCCCTGGACAACGTCAAGGGATAGGGGGCGATATCATTAGTGACCAGTCCCCTGTTTACATTGTATTGAACGATCAGGGTGCCTCCTGCTTTGACCCAGTCAAAAAGTAATTTGTTTTTATATGATAATGCTTCGATTGTATTGAAGGCTCTCACGCCGAGGATCATGACCTGATAACCAGAGAGATCTGATGCATTCATTTTGTCAGGATCCAGGATATCGATGTTGTATCCGATTTGATGCAGGGAAGCCGGAATATCATCACCGGCACCAGCCACGTATCCGATGGTGCGTTGCGTGGTTTCAATGTTCATGCTTTGGAGATGTACAGTGGCATCGCTGACGACGGTCATATAAGGCAGATGGGCGTAATCAATGATGGTGGTTTTGTGACTGAATGTATCCCCGTCCACCAGGACGAGTGGGATCAGATCAGCTTTGCCGGCACCATCAGGTGGTGTGATGGTACATTTCACTTCCTGTGATTCACCAGCCTTATCAAAGGACCATGGCATGGTGGATGGAAATACTTTCCAGCCACTTGTGGATGTCGTCAGTTGAAGAGATCCTCCAACACTATCTCTCGCTGCCGTGAGGTTAAGTATAATTTCTCTGGGTTCACCCTGACGGAACATAAGGACTTCTGCGTTGGCTTCGACGGTTACAGGAGGGACGATGCTGAGCGGGCGGGTGATTTCACCTTCAGCAGGGTCAACCGTTTTATAGATCACAGGGACTTTGAACGTGAAAGGTTTTTGCATGATGAGCAGATCGACATTCACCAGCATGGCAGGTTTGTCCGAAGGCTGTCCTCTGAGTTGTTGTTCAGGTACGATGTACATTCCTTCAGTCGGATGATGTTCCAACCAATAGGGAATGCTCAGGTGATCAGGGGTAGGCCATTTCATTTCTTTTACAACACCCTGGTTGTAATTCAGCGGAAGATTAAAGTTGAAGGTCGTATCTGAATTGTCTGGCCGAACCGAAAGTAATGACACCTCTGATTTAGATCGGTTGATGGTTTCCACCACGACATTTATATCTCTTTTGGGACCGGTCTTATAGACGGTGGTCCGTGCTTCGACAAATAAGCCAAGACAATCTTTGATCAATGCCGCACATTCTTCTTTTTTAATCGCTTTCCAATATGAATCAGGAAGGGCATCGATGGCAGCATATATATTCAACAAAGCCGGAACGCTTTTCTCCGGTGATTTGAAATCAAAATTCTTTTCGAGATCAGTCACCATGCTGACCAATGGTTGTCCGCCCGGTACTCTGTTCCATGTGATATCAATGCCATCAAATAAAGAAGTCGGTACAGTGCCTGAGGCATCTTTGAGCAGATCAATATAGTCGAGGCTTTCACCGCGGGTTTCTGCGGATCCGAAGCCCTGACTTTTGTGCATACTCCTGCTGCGGCCGGCAATTTCGCTGTTGGATTCACCGGTGATCGGGTCATAGGATCCAATATCAATGGCGAGCATTTTCGATTTGTCTGTCTTGGCAAATGCTTCCTGGGAGCCGTAGAACCACCAGCTGGTATTCCAATAAATCCGCCTGGGTTGCCATGCCTGGGTGAAGGTCAGTTGTTCGGGAAATTTTGTGGGATCGCCGGAGAGGTCAAAGGCCTCGAGCGCAAGGATAGCGGAGGCGGTATGGTGTCCGTGATTGGGTCGCGATGTATCGGTGCTGAATCTGTTGATAATGACATCCGGCCGGGTTTCACGAATAGTCCAGACGACATCACTGAGTACAGCATTCCTGTCCCAGATATTAAATGTTTCAGCCGGCGTTTTGGAATATCCAAAGTCATTGGCGCGGGTAAAACGCTGGTGGCCATGATCAATAGAGCGGGCTCCGAGTAATTCATGGGTACGGATCAGGCCCAGCATTTCACGAATCTCCGGACCTATGAGATTTTGACCTCCATCTCCCCTGGTCAGGGAAAGGTAGGTGGTGTTGACCTGCAGATGATTGGAGAGGTAGCTGATCATCCGGGTGTTTTCGTCATCGGGATGAGCGGCGACGTAGAGTACATTGGCCAGGACGCCCAGCTTGCGGACTTTTTGATATACAGCCTCCGAGCCGGATTGGGCGTATGATGTGAATACCGAAAAACAAAAGAGGAAGAGGGTGAAGATAGTGGTGGTCTTTGATTTCATTCAGTTGAATTTGTGGTGGTAAAACTACATATAACAAACCCTAAAAATGCTTTAGAGGTTGTCCTCCAGCGTAGAAAATCGAAGAAATAAAATTTCGAAGAAAGGTTATAATAAGATATAAAAATTCCTCACCTTAGCCGGAGTTAACGAAAGATCACGCCTTTTCGGATTATGCTCATTTTGCTCGTCACCCTTACGGTATTTATCACCAGCGGTCTGATATTCCTGGTTAAGCTGGGAACCAGCAGGAAATAATATTTCTGCCCACATTCAGTCCCAAGGCATAGAGAATCAGCCAGCTACCTATGGCTATTTTCTTTCATATGTTTTCTCCTGTTTCCTTTGATTCTCCCCTTCGAGCAAGCATTGTTTCAATCTTCCATTACCTTTAGTGCTTTACTTTGTTATAGTTTCATGCAAAAGCAGGTACACTCCAGTATTCCCACCGCTTCCGGCCTCTGGTATATTGATGCTTATGCAGATACGCCCAATGATCTGATGCCTCACCTGGCGGTATACCCCCCGGGATTGAATACGGATGAAGTGGTCGTGGTCCGCGTACATTCTGAATGTCTGACGGGAGATCTTCTGGGATCATTGCGGTGCGATTGTGGTGCCCAATTAGAAAAAAGCCTGGCTGTTATCACTCGGGAAAAGGGCGTGCTGATCTATTTGCGCCAGGAAGGGAGAGGCATTGGTTTGATCAATAAGCTTAAGGCCTATAACCTGCAGGATGAAGGGTTCAATACGATTGATGCCAATCATCAATTGGGATTTGAATCGGACGAACGTGAGTACCATATCGCTACGTTTATCCTGAAAGATCTGGGCATCCGCAGGATCAAATTATTGACCAATAATCCTGAAAAGGTAAGTTCGCTGCAAAGAGAAGGGATTGAGATTGTGGACCGCATTCCCCTTATGATCGAACCGAATGAAGACAATGAGGAATATCTGCGGGTCAAGCGTGATTTAATGGGCCACCTTTTAGATTGACGATTGAATTACGAATTACAAATTACGAATTACGATTTGTGCCCGGAAATGAAATGACGTAGGGGCACAACAATTTGTGCCCGCACAACAATTTGTGCCCGCACAACAAATTGTGCCCGCACAACATGAATTGAATGACGAATAATGAATACCGAACAAGGAATGACGAAGTAGGAGCAAAACAATTGATACCAAACCATTGCTGATTAGGTAAAGGGGATTTTATGGAAGATAAACGGCTGGAAGCCTTTGGGCGATTGTTGACCATCATGGATGAATTGCGGGAGCAGTGTCCATGGGATAAGAAGCAGGATATACATTCCCTGAGGAATCTGACGATTGAAGAGACGTATGAATTGGCAGATGCGATCATACAGAATGACTGGAAGGGGATAGGAGAAGAATTGGGGGATTTGTTGCTGCACATTGTATTCTATGCACGAATCGGACAGGAGCAGGGGCAATTCGATATCCAGTCGGTCACTGAGCAGATCTGTGAAAAGTTGATCAGGAGGCATCCGCATATTTATGGAGATACCCAGGTAGAAGGGGAGGAGGATGTGAAGCGCAACTGGGAGACGATCAAAATGAAAGAGGGTAAGAAATCTGTTCTTTCCGGAGTACCATCCGGCTTACCGGCCATGGTCAAGGCATACAGGATGCAGGAGAAAACCAAGCAGGTTGGTTTCGAATGGGAAAACAAGGATCAGGTTTGGGCCAAGGTGGCAGAGGAAATGGAGGAATTCAGGGCGGTCAGTTTAGAGGGAGGCCCAAAGGAGCAATTGCAAGATGAGTTTGGGGATATTTTATTCTCCCTGATCAATTATGCCCGGTTTATCGGGATTGACCCCGAAACCTCGCTGGAACGGGTCAATCAGAAATTTAAACGGAGGTTTGAATACATCGAGGAAAATGCGGATAAGTCATTGAAAGACATGACATTGGCCGAGATGGATGCGCTATGGGATGCAGCGAAATTATTGGAGCCGGGTAAAAAATAGGGGGACTCCATATTTCGTACTAAAAATCCTATCTTTGCGCCCGAAAAAGAATAAACGATCTATTATTTCGTCATTGTTTAAAGCGTCTGATGACATGTCTATTTATTTAACTGCAGAAAAGAAGAAGGATATCTTCACACAATTTGGTGGATCAACTACCAACTCCGGGGCCGTGGAGTCCCAGGTGGCTTTGATGACTCTCAGAATCAATGAGTTGTCTAAACACCTTCAAATCAACCCTAAGGATAACTCCTGCAAGCGCGCCCTCTTGACCATGGTAGGTCAGCGCAAGCGTTTGCTGCATTATCTCATGCGCAAGGATATCAAGGGGTATCGTGAAATCATCGAAAAGTTAGGTATTAGAAAGTAAGCTCGCCTCCGAATCAAAAGCGGGTAGCGCATTTCTATAGCCCCGGGACATCTTTCCCGTGCTTAAAAGTTGGTTTTAGTTCGAATTCCTGGATCCATTCCGGCCAATCGGCTTTACCTGAATGCCACCTGCAAGGACGCAGAGGTGTCTTTCTATTGGCCTAAAATTCAATCGTTAACAAATTAAATAATTATATTATGGGTATTCAAAATCCAATAACCCATTCCTTCAGGTTGCCTGATGGCCGTGAGGTCATTATGGAAACCGGCAAGCTTGCCGCACAGGCACACGGGTCAGCCATGATCCGGCTTGGAGATACGATGTTGTTAGCAACGGTAGTATCCAACAAGGAAGCTAAAGAGGGACAGCCCTTTTTTCCATTGTCAGTTGACTACCAGGAAAAGTTTGCTTCCGTTGGCCGTATTCCCGGAAATTTCTTTCGTCGGGAGTCCAAGCTATCTGATTATGAAGTATTGATATCCCGTTTGGTGGACAGAGCGGTTCGCCCTTTATTTCCGGACGGTTACATGAATGAAACGCAGATCATCATTAATCTGATCTCTGCGGATAAAGATGTGATGCCGGATGCGCTTGCCGCCCTTGCCGCTTCGACCGCATTATCAGTTTCTGATATTCCGTGGGAAGGTCCGATCTCTGAAGTACGTGTTGCCCGCATTGACGGTCAGTATGTGGTCAACCCAGGACGTGAGGCGCTGGCTAATGCCGATATTGACATTATCCTGGCCGCTACCTTGAAGGATATCATGATGGTGGAAGGCGAGGCTAATGAATGTTCTGAACATGAATTGGTTGAAGCCATTCGCATAGGGCATGATGCGATCAAAGTACAATGCCAGGCACAGCTTGATCTCGCTCAGAAAGTTGGTGCAAAAGCAACGAACAAGCGGGTATTACCTGAAGCTCCGTCTGATGAAGATTTAAAGAAAGTCGTTGATCAGTTTAGCCGTCAACGCATCCTCGACATATCAAAAGGCGCACTGGATAAATCAGTTCGCAAGGAACAGTTTGATCTCATCAAGAAGGAACTTGTCGAGAAACTGACCACAGAGCAGGGTGAAGAATACATGACGGAGAAGGCTGCGCTGCTGGACAAATACTATGAAAAGCTGAAGAAAGAAGTGATCCGCAACTTCGTCATTGAAACCGGTTCACGCATCGATGGTCGTAAGACCAATGAGGTGCGTCCAATCTGGATCGAAGTGGATTACCTGCCCAGCACTCATGGATCTGCAGTATTTACCCGCGGGGAAACACAAGCACTGACCAGCCTGACCCTCGGTACCAAGAACGATGAGATGCTGTTGGACAATGCTCTGGATTATCGTTATGAAAAATTCATTTTGCATTACAACTTCCCTCCATACAGTACAGGCGAGGTGAAACCAATGCGTGGTCCGGGTAGAAGGGAAGTTGGTCATGCCAACCTTGCTGCCAGATCACTGAGAAAAGTAATGCCAACTAATCAGCCTTATACGCTGCGGATTGTATCTGATATCCTGGAATCCAACGGATCATCGTCCATGGCCACGGTATGTGCGGGATCACTTGCCTTTATGGATGGTGGTATCCAACTTAAATCTGCCGTTTCCGGTATTGCGATGGGATTGATCAGTGAAGGAGGCAAAGCAGCTATCCTTTCAGACATCCTTGGGGATGAAGATGCACTCGGGGATATGGATTTCAAGATCACCGGAACACGTCAGGGTATCGTAGGATGCCAGATGGATATCAAGGTTGATGGTTTGAGTTATGATTTGCTGGAGAAAGCATTACTCCAGGCACGTGATGGTCGTTTGCACATTCTGGACAAAATGGACGAAGTGATGCCAGCGCCAAGGACAGACCTCAAACCTCACGCTCCACGTATTCTGGAGATCATTATAGAGAAAAGCCAGATCGGTGCCGTTATTGGCCCGGGCGGAAAGGTGATCCAGGATATCCAGGCTACCACCGGAACCATCATCAATATTGAGGAAGTAGGAGATAAGGGTATTGTCAATATTGCCAGCGCGAATAAGGAGTCCCTGGAAGCTGCGAAAGCCAGGGTGATGTCCATCACGCATGTTCCTAAAGTAGGTGATGTCTATGAGGCCGTAGTAAGGACCATTATGCCTTATGGGGTGTTTGTGGATTTCATGAATAAGAGTGGATTGCTTCACGTATCTGAGATTTCTCATACGAGAATTGATAATGTTGAAGAAGTCTTCAAAGAAGGCGATATAGTTAAGGTGCAGTTGGTCGAAATCGACGACCGTACCGGCAAGATGCGGATGTCCCGCAAGTCTTTGTTGCCAAAACCTGAGCGTAAGAAGAATGAGCAGGGTGAGTATGAAGATGGGTATGGTGAGGAAGGACCACCTGAACGTACGGAAAGATCTTCTTTCCAGGATCGCGGAGATCGTGACCGCGGTGGAGATCGCGGACGTGGCGGAGACCGTCGTGGAGGCGGAGACCGCAGAGGAGGTGGTGATCGTCGTGGCGGAGATCGTGGTGGTGATCGCGGACCCAGAAGAGACGATCGCGGTCCAAGACGAGACTAGAAAAATTCAGAAAAAGGCTTCCGATCGGGAGCCTTTTTTGTTGATAGCGGATTCGTAAAAGGTTTTTTCGACGTCTTTTGATTTTGTTAACGTACAAAGGATAAAAAAAATCGTTTAAATGGAACAAACGGGTTTCCTCAATACACTTAGGTGATGTGGGACGGATAGCAAGTTGATTTGGGCCGGGTTTTTCAGTGATTTGCCGAAAGCCTTTACCTAAATTGAACTTTTTACCCGTCTGTGTTGTACCTTTTGTATTGAAATCCTCTAATACCACCATTTACGATGCGTCAGCTTAAAATTGCTAACCGGATTACCGCCAGAGAGAGTCTTGCCCTGGAGAAGTATCTTCAGGATATAGGTAAGATTGAAATGCTGACCCCGGAGGAGGAATCCAGACTGGCAGGTCTGGCGCGAAATGGTGATCAGGCTGCCCTGGAAAAACTGACGGAAGCCAACCTGAGATTTGTTGTTTCCGTAGCCAAGCAGTACCAGAACCAGGGCTTGTCCCTGGGGGACCTCATCAATGAAGGAAATGTAGGCTTGATGAAGGCGGCCAGAAGGTTTGATGAAACCAAAGGTTTCAAGTTTATCTCCTATGCCGTATGGTGGATTCGACAGAGCATTCTTCAGGCGATCATCGAATATTCGAGGATCGTGCGCATGCCTCACAATAAGTCCACTTCATACAACAGGCTCAATGAAGCGTATGTCTCGTTTGTGCAGGAATTTGAGCGTGACCCAACGCATGAAGAACTTGCGGATCTGCTCAATGTCTCCATCCGTGATGTGATCAATAATATGCCGGGCAACAACAGGCACGTTTCCTTTGACGCTCCTATCTCCAGTGACGAGGACAGCTTTACCTTGTTGGATATGATCGAGACGGATGAAGAAATGCAGCCGGACCTCAAACTCATGGAGGAATCCAAGCGACTGGATATCATGTATAGCCTGAATGCCCTGGCCCCCAGGGAAGCAGAAGTCTTAGCTTATTATTTTGGACTTAAAGGAGATAAGCCACTCACCCTTGATGAGATCGGCGACCAGTTGGATCTCACGCGTGAGCGTGTGCGCCAGATCAAGGAGCGCGCCATTCGCAGACTCAGGAAGACCATGAAGCGCAATAATTCTATGCGCTCCTATATCTAAGTCCTCTGTCCTCCCGGGATTTTTCAGTTTTAAGGATTTGTAACCATTATTTGCCCGCAGAAGTCCGGACTTGGGATTCCCTTTTCTAAATTGCATTAACTTTCATGCTAAACTATGATTGAGGATATACTCCGCGCGGTGCTTGGCATTCCTCCCGGAATCTCGCGGATCAATAAGGATTTGTCTATCATGCGTGACTACCTCAGGCCGGTCACCGCTGAGCTTATCCCCTTTGAAGCAGAGGGTGAACTTGAAATCCTTTCCATGAAAATGGAATTGAAATCCCACAAACGTGGTATGGACCGGATGCAGGTAGGTACGCTGCAATCCATTTATTTCGAGCCCATGGTGGCGTTTGCCTACATGGATTATGTGAAAGGCGCAAGGGAGGCTTTATTGTGTGTCCGGACCAGAGCTCAGGAGCTGGTATACAGGATCAGGAAAAAAGATATTGATGTCTTTTTCAATGGTAATCAAGTGGCCATCATCGACCCCAGAGGAGTGATGCATGGGTTACGATCACGGAGCGCCCTGGGGAGTGTAAAGCCCTATTCATCTGATTTAATGTCGGTTATCGTCCTTGATCGGGAAGCCGGGCATCTCTTCAATCCTTCAAGGCCACACACCGATATCCAACGCGCATTTTATTTGATGACCAAAATGCAGGAGGAAGAGCAACGCATATTTCTTGCCCTGGGGCTATATGAGTTGATCACCCGGATGCTCGAGAACAAAAAGAGAAAATAACCGTTTTGAACGCGTACATTTAACCTTCGTTTAGATTTGAAGTGCTTATGAATGTTTTTGATACGATTCGTGTGGTGGTTTACAGGTTTCATGAAAAGGGATTGGAGATATTCCTGGTGAATACCGGTCTTGAGGAAGAACATTGGAGAATCCCGTTTTCAGATATCGCCAAGTATCCTGAGAAAAGCCTGGAAATCGGTGACCGCATCATTGCGATTGAGTCAGAACAAGAACCCAATGGTACCAAGAGTATCACCTGCGCGATTGAAGGTGACTGGCATGATATTCCATCTATCCGTAAGCTTATCAAAGAAGACATGAAACTTGTCTCTTCCAAAATCGATAAGGCCGTTCCTGAACTGGAGCAGGGTACTTACTTTGCGATCAAGGAGGCCTTTAAAAAAGTGATGCCTAACGAGTACAAAGTCCTGCACGAATTAAAAGATATTCTCCTTCACCGAAACATGGTGAAGAATATGTAAAAGAAAGGGCGGCAAATTTGCCGCCCTTTCTTTTTAGATATTCGGTTGAGGTGTTATCCTCAGGTAAGGCTTAACATGTTTGGCTCCTTTCGGAAATTTTGCAGGGATATCTGCATCAGGAACTGATGGCAGGATCACCACATCTTCTCCTTGTTCCCAATTGGCCGGTGTGGCGACACTGTGATATGCGGTCAACTGTAAGGAATCAATCACTCTCAGGATTTCCTGGAAGTTACGACCAGTGCTGGCAGGATAGGTGAGCGTGAGTTTTATTTTTTTATCCGGACCAATGATAAAGACACTGCGCACTGTAGTTTTCTCGGTGGCATTAGGATGGATCATGTCATAGAGTTGAGCCACCTTTTTGTCTTCATCCGCGATCAATGGAAAATTGACATGCGTATGTTGCGTTTCATTGATGTCCTGTATCCATTTTTCATGAGACTCCACTGGGTCAACACTCAATGCGAGGACTTTTACATTCCGTTTTTCAAATTCTTTCTTCAGTTTAGCCGTCTGTCCGAGTTCAGTCGTACAAACCGGTGTAAAGTCAGCCGGATGGGAGAAAAGGAGTCCCCAGGAATCTCCGAGATATTCATAAAAATCAATTGGGCCTTCGTTAGTCAGAGCCTGAAAGTTTGGCGCGATGTCGCCGAGTCGGATGGTCATGATGGTTGAGTTTGTTAGGTTATAGGTTTATTTGTTTAGGAGATTAGAAGCTTAGGAGGTTAGAGCGTTTGGAGATACCAATTTAGATAAATTTTATAAGCAACTAAACTCCTAATCTCCTAACCTATTAAGCCTAAATAATTAATCAGCTTAAAACTGTTGTAAGCTTGCACTGACACACTAGTACTTAGGCACAGCGTTATCAATCTCCTCTGCCCAGGCGAGAATGCCGCCTTCCAGGTTATGGAGATTTTCAAAGCCGGCTTCTTGTTTCAATTGATCGATGACGAATTGGCTGCGCTTTCCGGAGCGGCACATGACGACGACATCTTTAGCGCGATCCACCTGGTCGAGATGCTGTAGAATTTCACCTTTGGGAATCAGGACTCCACCGAGATTGGCGATGGCATATTCGTAAGGTTCGCGGACATCGATGAGCTGGAAGTCTCTGCCGCTGTCGATCCACTCCTTAAATGACTGAACAGAGAGGTGACCATTTTCTGTAGAAGCTTGATTATGATCTTCCTGGCCTACCGGGATGCCGCAGAAAAATTCATAATCGATCAGGTTGGTTTGTGATGGATGAAGGCCGGTGAGTGGATTGTCAGGATCTTTTGTGATCTTGAAAATGCGGGTTTTGAATTCAGCCGCATCAAACTGAAAGAACCTTCCGGCAAGGGGTTCGCCCACACCTGAAATGACTTTAATGACTTCATTGGCCTGAAGACTACCGAGAATGCCAGGCAGCACACCAATCACACCACCTTCCGCGCAACTCGGTACAAGTCCTGGTGGGGGAGGTGTTGGAAATAAGTCTCTGTAGTTGGGACCGCGGGTGCCATCCGGAAACGGATAATTAAATACACTTGCTTGTCCTTCAAACCTGAAGATGGAAGCGAATACATTGACTTTTCCCAACAATACACAGGCGTCATTGACAAGATATCTTGTGGGGAAATTATCCGTACCATCGGCTACCAGATCAAAGCCGGAGATGATATCCAGCGCATTGGAACTGTCCAGCTTTGTATTAAATGCTTCAAAGTTGATGTGCGGATTCAAAGCAGACAACCGGTCTCTTGCGGCTTCCACTTTTGGTCTTCCGACATCCTGGGTGGTAAACAACACCTGTCTTTGCAGATTACTGCGATCAACGACATCGAAGTCCACGATACCGATCGTGCCAACACCTGCAGCGGTGAGATAGAGGAGTAATGGAGCCCCTAAGCCGCCTGTGCCTACCACCAGTACGCGTGCCTGCTTTAACTTTTTTTGCCCCTCGATATTAAACTCAGGGATAATAAGGTGCCTGCTGTAGCGCTCCAGTTCCTCTTTGCTGAATGTGATTTCTTCCATAGTATTTTTCATGGTGTTCATGTGCAAATTATGCTTTACCTCCGGCAATGGCAGGAATAATGCTGAGTTCGTCTCCCTCACGCAGTTGTGTCGTGAGTCCGCTTTTTTCACGGATATCTTCATCTCCGAGATAGATGCGCACGTGTTTTCTGATTTGATCTGCCTCATCGTAGATATAGGGTACGAGTGAGGGGTGAATATTGGTCAGTGACTTAATCGCTTCCGCGACATTATTGGCCCTGAGGTTTACTTTGGCTTGTTCAGCCGCGAAACGTCGCAGGGGCGTTGGAATGAAAATGGTTATCATGGCTTTTAAAATGAAGAATGAAGAATGAAAAATGAAGAATGTGGAGTGATAAGTGATGAGTGAAGAGTGAAAAGTATAATCATGATGCAGCAGCAGCTAATGGTTGTATGGTCAGCAGTTCTTCTTCAAACTGATGATCAGTAAGCCGGTATGACCTTGTTTCAATCCTTGTTCCTTCCCGTATGGAGGTGATAAAGTAGGAGAAGAAAGGTTGAGCGGAAGCAAGATCATGCACAGAGGGTATCGCCGGATGATCGGGGTGTGAATGATATATGCCCAATAATTCCAGTCCTTCTCTGGCGGCAAATTTTTCTGCTTTGAGATAATCCAGCGGATCAATCACAAACCGACGTTTACGGTTCTCAGTGGATTTATTTTCCACTTCGATTTCGTGTGTAATGGTGCGTGATCCGTTTACATGTTTGCCTAAGAGGAATCCGCAGGCCTCATGTGGGTATGCGGCTACAAGATGCGCTTCCACTTTTTTGAGTATTCCAGGTTTAATTGATGTGTTCATTTTCCAAAAATTTCTTTTTTAGTTTCAGGATATCGGTCAAGGGAATCCGCAAGCGTTGTCACAATCACACCTTGCTGCAATTCATCAGCCACCTTCAGGGCTCCCAGGATATTGGCAGCCCCGGAAGGTGATATGAATAGTCCCTCATGAACGGCAATATATTTGATCATGTCGTTGACTTCAGTGCCATCAATGATCATGGTTTGATCCGAGAGAGTTCTATCAAAAATGGCAGGCGTGTGTGCCGTTTCAAGATGTTTCCATCCTTCCATTGGATGAAACGGATGATCGGGCTGCAATGCGATGAGTTTGACAGCACCCAGTTCTTTCAAGCGGCGACCTGTGCCTGTAAAAGTGCCGGTGGTACCCAGCCCTGCAACAAAGTGTGTGATCCCTCCATTCGTTTGTTGCCATATCTCTTCTGCGGTGGTAAAGTAGTGGGCTTGCCAATTGGCGGGATTGGAGTATTGATCCGCATAGTAGTATTTCTCCGGATGCTTTATGTATAACTCCTTTGCCACCTCTTGCGCGCCATCAGTTCCTTCAAGCGGTGAGGTCAGGATCAATTCAGCGCCCAGTGAAGTCAGGATATGTTTACGTTCCGCGCTGGCATTGGCAGGAAGACAAATCGTGGGTTTCCAGCCAATGTGTTTTAACAAGGTGGCGTAGGCAATGGCGGTATTGCCGCTTGAGGCGTCTAAAAGCGTGTTTCCCGCATGTAATTTCCCGGCACGAATCGCCTTTTGAATAATGGCATGTGCGGCTCTTGCTTTTACGCTGCCCCCAGGCTGATGCCATTCTGCTTTAGCGTAAATGCGTACATTTCCTTCGCTTAAGCTTTGGAGCGGAATAAGGGGTGTATTACCCACCGTTGGAAGGGTAGGATTGTATTTTGGTATGTTCTGAACCTGAGTTTGCATGCGTTATGAGTTGACTAAAAAGAAAAAAGCCTTTCAATCCGGACGAACTGAAAGGCTCTGTGTATTTTATGCGGTATGCGTACACTTCCAGTTCAACCCGGGGGTTGAGCGCAGCAACAACACATACAGCAGAAGTGAATCATCATATTTTTCATAAATCCTGACAAATATATAGGGGTTTCTTTTAAAATGTCAAGGGCAACCATCAAATTTGCCCTCAATATCATCTATAACAACAGAATCGACCAAAAGTTATGCCAATCTCCGAAACAAATTTTTCGCTCCCGGGCCAGACCGGTTTTTACCGGGGTAAAGTGAGGGATGTCTATTATGCAGATGATATCATGATTGCCGTGGCTACGGACCGGATATCGGCCTTTGATCATATCCTGCCGAGGCCTATTCCTTACAAGGGGCAGGTATTAAACCAGCTGGCCGGATATTTTCTGGATGCTACCCGTGATATCGTACCGAATTGGAAGATGGCCATGCCACATCCAAATGTTACGGTCGGTGTATTGTGCGAACCTATTCGCATAGAGATGGTCATTCGGGGATATCTGGCAGGACATGCGTTGAGAGAATATAAATCGGGTAAGCGCATGCTTTGTGGCGAACCTATGCCTGATGGTATGGCGGATAATCAAAAATTTCCCGAGCCGATCATCACTCCTGCTACAAAGGCGGACAGCGGACATGATGTGGATATATCCGGTGCTGATATCATCGCGCAAGGCATACTTCCGGCAGAAGTTTATCATGAGTTGGCGCGCATCACGAGGGCATTATTTCAACGCGGCACAGAGATGGCAGCAAAGCGCGGGCTGATTCTTGTGGATACGAAATATGAATTTGGCTGGTATCGTGATCAATTGTACATCATCGATGAAGTGCATACGCCGGACAGCAGCCGATATTGGTATGCGGATCAATATGATCAAAACCTGGCAGACGGTAACCCACAGGAACAACTATCAAAAGAGTTTGTACGCGAGTGGTTGATGTCAAAAGGCTTTCAGGGGCTTGAAGGACAACAGATGCCCGTGATGGATGATACATTTGTGGATACCGTGAGCCGCAGATATATTCATCTCTATGAGATGATGAGCGGTTTGCATTTTGAGCGCGCGGATGATGATCTTGTGTTGATCGAGCAGACGATTGAGCATTATCTAAGACAGTAAATCGTGCAGCGGGTTTATCAGCCCAGGTGTAATTTACGGATTTCGATGGTTGTTCCTATTCGCCTGTTGAACACCAGGAAGGAGAGATCAGGGGCAACTGAAACCCTTGCATCCTCGGTCATTGGGCCTCCGGATGTCAGTTGTGTGACTTCCTTTCCCTGGAAATTCATCCGGTATATGCAATAATGACCAGAAGGCATTGCAGAATAATAGATATACCTGCCAGTGTGATCAAATGCCGGCCATCCGTCTCTCATGACCGGCGTATTCGTTAAATTTTTTGCCGACTGATTTAAACTATCTGCTAAAAAGATATCATCAGAGGATGCATCGTTTTTAAGATAGAGGATATGCTGCATATCCGGTGAATACCTGGCGCAGGTTTCATCGGCCGGCGTATCGCTTAAGCGTAAAATCCGACCGGTATTCAGGTCATACCTGTAAATGTCAAAAGAGCCATTGCCCCGGGTCGAATTAAAGAGCAGGTACTTTCCATTCGGGCTGAAATAGGGATGAATATCGCGTCCCGGATCATCGGTTATTCGCTTCAACTTACTTCCATCCGCCATCATGATGTATATGTCTTCATTACCATCCCGATCTGAAGTGAAGGCCACCCACTGGTTGTCGGCGCTCCAGTCAGGAAAGTTATTATTGAATACATCGTTAGTCAATGGTGTGTGCATTTGAGTGGTCATATCATACATCATGAGTTGCCATGGTCCATGCTGATTGGATTGATATAAGATTTTGGTGCCATCGGATGAAATGCGGGGATAAGCAGATTCCTTTCCTTCTACCTTATACACGAGTACACTCTGGTCCGACATGAGGGATTGCTGGGATAGACAGGGAAATACGGATGATAGCAGCAGGATAAAAATCCCGGTGCTGAATATTGAATGAACATCTAGAGGTTGCATTGGCAGTGATTTTGACAACCTCAAGTTCATCAACAAAAACACATGCACCGACAATATTCGATTAAGGTAAGTTGAATATTGACGGAGACTTGTATTGTAAGGTTGAAAGTATTTCACTTTTCAACCTATAAAAGCCACCTCCACAGTGAATGAGCGTGAGGGCTGAAGCCTGGATGCAGGTGATTATACTTTTCCGATGGATTCCATAGTGGAGATCACAAAATCAATCTCTTCTGCGGTATTGTATACGGCCATGCCCATGCGTGTGACGCCTCCTTGTCCCATGAGGTCCATGACTTCCACAGCGCGGATGGCGTAGAAGTGGCCGTCCCATGCGCAGATGCCGTGTTGGGCCAGTTGGCTGCAGATATACTCCGGACGCTTTCCTTCGACTGTAAAAGAAATGGTTGGGGCGCGTTGTGTTTCTTTCAATGGCGGGCCGTAGATGTCGATGCCGTCTATGTCGCGCAGACCGAGATAAAGTTTTTGCGCGAGGCTGCGTTCATACGTTTGAATATGATTGAGCGCGGTGGTGATTTTTTCTCTTTGTGAAGCGCCTTCTCCGAGGGAGGCAATGAAATCAACGGCGGCCGCTACGCCTGCCAGAGCGGCGTGATTTAATGTGCCGCGTTCGATGCGATAGGGTGCATGTTGTGTCTGCACTCTCAGACGATCCGTGTCAAGTCGATCCAGTGCGCCGGGCCTGGAATAGAGAATGCCTACATGGGGGCCATAAAATTTATAAGCCGAGCAAAGCAGGAAATCGCAGTCCAAAGCCATCACATCCGTAAGGAGGTGAGGGACATAGTGCACGGCATCCACCACCAGCAGTGCGCCGACTTCATAGGCCAGTTGCCTGACCCTGTCAATTTCATTGACCGTACCGAAAATATTGGAGGCGAGGCCTATGGCGATCACGCGTGTTTTTTCGCTGATCTTTTTTTCCAGGTCGGCGTAATCGAGGCTGCCGTCTTCCTCCAAGTGAACTTCCCGAACTACGATGCCATGCCTGCGTTGTTGGAGCCAGGGGCCGCGATTGGCTTCGTGGTCCAGTTGGGTGATCAGGATTTCATCCCCGGGCTGGAGTGACCTCGTGATGGCATTGGCCAGGACGAAATTGAGGCTGGTCATATTGGCGCCAAAGGAGATGGTGTGTCCTCCGGCTGCGCCGACCAGGGTGGCTACCTGCGCGCGGGCGTGGTCGATGAGCTGGTCCGTTTCCTCCGAGATGACAAACTGTCCGTGGGTATTGGCATTGCTATGGGA
>CAZYHJ010000067.1:0-17987 GCA_964646645.1 uncultured Saprospiraceae bacterium
CTACCTGCAACATATAGTTGCCGGAAGGAAGGTTTTTCACATTGACGGTTTCAATGTGGTTGTTGATGGTTTGGTTGATCTGCTGAGCTTGTACCACGCGACCTGTATTGTCGATCAGGCGAAGTTTTACATCGCTGTATGGCTGTGTGAATTCGAGTTTAACCTGGAACTGCTCAACGGCTGGGTTAGGATATACACTGATACCATTTTCGATTGGAAGTTGGTCGACAGTGTTAACACCCTGAACGATGACGCGAACCAGGGGCACGATATCATGACCGAAGAAAATACGGCTGTCGTTTACATCCAGTTCTGTGACTTCATAATCGATGTTGGCAATATTACCATCAGGAGCGAAGCCAAGTACGGAAGAGTAGATGTGGTAGTCAATAAGACCCCAGGAAACTGCTGTGTCAGAAGCCAGTACTGCTGCATTGTAATCGCGCGCTTCGCTGGCCAACAGGAAGAACTGAGGATCATCAGATGTGGATGCCTGGTATTCTACGATGGCAATATAACCGAAACCACCTTGCATGATGACAGGCTCACCTGGATTGTCAAAGTTCTCCAATGTGCTTTCGATGATCGCGTTGTCGCCTTCATCACCCACAAAGGTATAGTCGGCGAAACCGATAAACCTGCGCTCACTGCTTTCAGCTACCTGGTTACCATTGTTGTCAGTCCACTGAAGCAGATAAATCTGTACAGTATATCCAGCCATATCATCCGGGTTATTAACACCCCAAACAATACGCTCAACTTCAGCATCTTCAACAGGACGGAAGTAGTTACCATACGCATATGATAATGGCGCATCTGGGTCATAAATGCTGTTAGCCACAGCTACGGAACGGGTAAATCCATCTTCAAGGCCGAAGGTGTTGCCACCTACGCTGTAGTTGAAACTAATCGTATTGTCAGAAGAATCAAAATCCTCCTGATCCTGTGTCAGGGTATACGTACCAGTGTAATTGCCTGGAGCGGCTGGTAGCGTAATCAGTTCAGGATTAAGTCTGTTTTCATAGGTAGAGTCAGCCACACATGTGCCATATACCAGGCTTTCATTGTAGATCTCTTCCTGTGTATCAGAATTGATTACGGTATGATTCAACACAACATTGGTCTGATCAGCAGCACCGGCATTGCGGATGTCGGCCAAAGCACCAAATGCGTACACCTGATTTTCAGGAATAGATGCCCAAGGAGCAATGGCATAGAAATTTGACTGAACGCGCATGTTGTTGGCTTCAGTTTCTACAAGTCGCACATCGTCAATACCCCACATATAGTAGTTGGCATTGTAGACAAAACGGATTTGAAGTTTGTCATGACCGGCTGCTCCGGAGAGGAAGTAGCGCTGTTCATTGGCATTGTCAAAGTCGCCATTGACTTCAAACTCAGTATTTACCTGAAAATCTACCCATTCGCTCCAGTCAGAACCTTCATCTTGAGTACGGAATGAAATGAAAAAGGTGCTCTGGAATTGGCGAAGGGCCTGAACCCAAGTGAGGGATAGACCTACTGCTGTCCATTCTGAGGTATTGATTTCAGGAGAAATCAGGAAGTGCTGAGCAGGAGCTGGACAAGGACCGGCACCAAAATTACCTTCGATACCAAAGTTGTCATCATAGTCACTGTCAACACCTACAGCACCATCGCAAAGTGTTGGAGAACTGATACCTGCACCGGCAAAAATGTAAGCTCCTTTGTCGAGCAGACCGTCAGGAAGGTATTTCCAGCCGGCATTGATGTTGGAGTCAGCTACTGCGCAAGAACCCTCTGTGGTCCAGCCATTAGCTTCGAGGCCACCGGCGAAGGTTTCCCACCACAGTGGTTCAGCAGAGGAAGTATTGGCAAAAACACCTACACGGAAAGTACCCTCGGTAGTTGCATCAGCACCTGTTGACCAAATACGTATATAGTACTGGCGATCGGCCTGGATGCAAGCGCCCGGAAGGGCAATCTGATTGTCTTCAGGAACATCTGAAGAGAAACAGCCTAAAGCAAAGGTGCCACCACACTCGTCATACACAGCCATACCGATGGCAGGTAAGTCTGTTGGATTAATGGCGTTGTTGAAGTATGCCCGTACAACAATTCCGTTTGAAGGAAGATCCACCGGAGTGGTAAATGTGTACCAGGTATCATCAGTGTACCATGAGCCGGAGCAACCGGGTGCAGGAGCAGAAGCCGTAGCACCACGGGAATCACCATCTACCAGTACTGCAGAACCTTCATTGTCAGCATACTGGACTAAGGCGGCATTTTCACAGTCATCATTGGCAGGTTGTGCCCATGCTGTGAAGCTCCACAAAACAAGCCCAAGGAAAAGACTTGAAAAACGTAAAGTTACTTTCATCATTTTCAGAATTTAGTTATAGTAAATAGCATTTAATTCTTCACTAAAGAGTCAATGGCAAACCCTATATGTCCTTAAAGGGGAATTTTGGGTAAAAATATAAAATTTTGACATTTGCCCCTTATCGGAATGGATTTCTGCAATCCGCCTGACAATTCTGCTAAATCCAACGCTGAATCGCCTCAACATCTACCGACACGACGCCGGAATGTGTACAAACGTACGCTCCGGTCAAATTAGCCAGCGATCCGCAATCTGTCAGGTTCAATCCGCTCATCTGCCCTAACGCCAAAGCACAGATGACCGCATCTCCGGCACCACACACATCCACCACATCAATGGCCTTTTCCGGAGAGATAAGGACCGATTCCTTCCCGTTTTGAAGGAAAATACCCTTACTGCCCAATGTTATGGCCAATGTACCAATATCCATGGAACTCCGCCATTTAGAACTTTGCTCTCCGAGGTCATCATGTCCCAGGTGACGATGGGCCGCTTGTCCAGCCTCACGTAAATTCGGCTTGAAAAGGTTAGCCCCTTTATAGCTGAAAAAGTTCTTTTCCTTCGGGTCCACTGCTATAAAGACACCTTTTCCCTTGCCGGACCCTATAATGGCCGAAATTATCTTTTCAGTTAAAAAGCCCTTATTGTAATCTTCGAGGATAATCAAATCAGGCGCATCTGCTTCAATAGCTGCAAGTATGTGTGCCATAACTTCATTTTCCTCCTGCCCCTGAAGGTAGGCGGTAGATTCTTCATCAATCCGCAAGAGGTGATGGGAAGAAGCCACCACTCTAGTTTTGACCGTTGTGGGCCTGGCCTGACTTCTGAATAAACGGTGATGAATATTATGCAAATCCAGGATGGTGGCCAGCAGATCTGCATTGAGATCATTTCCTGTCAACCCGACCAATGAGGTTTTGCATCCCCACGCGGAGAGGTTCATCGCCACATTAGCCGAACCGCCTGCTTTAGTCTCGGTATGCTTATGAGCCAGCACCGGTACTGGAGCTTCGGGAGAAATCCGATCCACGACGCCATAGATATATTTATCAAGCATGGCATCTCCAATGACCATGGCCCTGGTGTGTTTTGCTTTTTCCCGAACGCGGCGGAGTTGCTCTGTTGAAATCATGATTGATCGCGGAAAGGTATAATATCCGTTAGGTAATTCGTTACTTTTTGACTGGCTCCTTTGTTCTTTTCCAGGAAACCGGTGATGGCATTGCTGGCTATATTATGATTCTCCGGCACAGAGAGATGATCAAATGCATCATGCAACTCCTTTTGATTGCGGATGGCAATAGCTCCACCGGCTTCCACCATTTCAATGGCCTCCGGAAATTTTTGATAGCGCGGACCAAAAATCACTGGACAACCATGGGCCATAGGTTCGAGGATATTGTGAATGCCCGAACCAAATCCACCACCGATATAGGCGATCTTACCAAGGGAATATAAAACAGCCAGCAATCCTATATTGTCAACGATGATGATCTGTGCTTGATCCTCATCAGTGTTGAGTTGGGATAGCCGGACAGCTTTGACGGGGAGACTCCGCATGAGTCTTTCGATATTCGATCCTGATATGTCATGCGGGGCAATAATCATTTTAAGATTCTTTTCTGATGCCAATGTAAAAAGTAATTGTTCGTCCTGTGGCCAGGTGCTTCCTGCAACCATGTCAAAAGAGGAATATGATTTCAATATGTCCGGGATTCGGGTATGTGCTTCCTTTGGCAACTCCAGACAACGATCAATCCGCGTATCACCCGCTACATCAAGATTATGGAATCCCATTTTCGCAAGCGTACTTAATGCACCGTCTCGTTGCAGGAATATTTTTTGAAACTTTTTCAATAAGGATCGGGTAGGAGGGAGGTTCCAGGATGAAAATGTTTGATTGGGAATCCAATTGGCGGAAATAAGTATGCGGGGTATGTCTCTTTCCTGCAAAGCTTTTAAATAACCCGGCCATAAATCATATTTAACAAAAACGGCAATGTCAGGCTTGAGAATGGCGATAAATTCTTTAGCAACACCCGGCAGGTCAAAAGGAAGGTAAACTACATGTGCCTGAGTATATCCGGATCTGATGGTGTAACCGCTGGCCGAGAAAAAAGAAAGGATAATTTCTGTTTCAGGGCGAATTTTTTTTAGCGTTTCAATGACCGGTCGCGCTTGCTCAAATTCACCAAGGCTGGATACATGAAACCATACCCTCGGACCCGTTCCGTAAGGAATGGTACTTATTGTTTTTCTCCATCCCCTTCGCCCCGTCAGGCCAAGTCTTGATTTTACACTCCACAGTGATGAGATACGGATCAATCCAACAAAGCCATAGCTCACCAGGTAATAAAAGATCCAGATCATCCGGTTCAATAATAAATGTGTTCTGAGGCCACCGGGCGGCTGATCAATACGATATAGGCAAGGCTGAATCCGCCAAGGATGTCTGTTCGCTTCTGATCAAGATATCCTCCTGTAGGGGCATCAAAGTCTCGCCTTGACTGCGTTCTTGCGCCATAGAGGTCGGCCATGATATGAAAGTGGAAGTTGTTTTTTGGACTCTGGTATTGGTAGCCCAGGCCGAGATGTATTGCCGGGCCATTTGACAAGCGGTCATATCCCGGGAGGTAAGGCTTTTCAATCGCCACAACGGTTTTAGAATTGTCCTGGACCCTGATTTTGTGTTGGAGCAAACCCGCCCCAATTTGAGCCCGGATGCCGGTAAGCTTGTTTTTATGGGTCGTCGTTGAAAAGATTTTACCTGCATTGACGCCGATATAGTATCCTCTTTCTTTTACGTTGACATCAGCGGGTCCGCCGTCAATCCCAATAATGCTTCCGTCAAAGGTTCTAAGGGATGAAATGACATCTTCCTTTACACTATTGCCAAAAAGGTAATACCCTTCCAGTCCGAAAAATGCCTTTTTCTCCAACCCTGTGGATTGTATGGAAATCCCGATATCATTGTTGCTCCCAAAGCGGTCGGCAAGGTCACCCGCCGGGAAGTGAACCCCGTATTTGAATTCAAGCAAGCGAACGCTTTTAACTTCCTGCGCATTGATTTTCAATACACAAGCGGCCCAAATCAAGAGCATGTAACCTCCCTTCAAACTGAATTCTCGTATCTTAGCACCTTTCATAATTCGACTAAATCGTAATTAAAGGTATTGAAAAGGGTATTAATCACCGGCGCGGCCGGATTTATTGGCTCCCATCTTTGCGACCGGTTTTTGAAAGAAGGATTCCATGTCATCGGCATGGACAATCTGCTGACCGGGTCTATCAGCAATATTGAACACTTATTTCCTGAAAAGCACTTCGAGTTCTATCATCACGATATTACGAAGTATGTGCATATCCCTGGTGACCTGGATTATATTCTGCATTTCGCTTCACCGGCAAGTCCGATTGATTACCTCAAGATGCCCATCCAGACCCTTAAAGTAGGTTCACTGGGGACACATCATCTTTTGGGGCTCGCCAAGGCAAAGCAGGCAAGAATACTAATTGCTTCAACATCAGAGGTTTATGGTGATCCTTTGATTCATCCCCAAAAGGAGGAATATTGGGGAAATGTCAATCCTATAGGTCCGCGGGGAGTGTACGATGAAGCCAAGCGGTTTATGGAGGCGATCACCATGGCTTATCACCGGTTTCATGGGCTGGAAGTTCGGATTGTCCGGATTTTCAATACGTATGGACCCCGGATGCGTATCGAGGATGGTCGGGCCCTTCCTGCCTTTATGGCACAGGCTTTGAGAGGTGAAGGATTGACGGTTTACGGTGACGGAAGCCAGACAAGGTCATTTTGCTATGTGGATGATCTCGTCGAGGGCATTTACAGGCTCCTGATGAGTGATTATTCCTATCCGGTCAATATTGGAAATCCGGATGAGATTACCATTATGCAATTGGCAAATGAGATTCTCGCGCTGGTAGGAAATCAGCAGGCATATATTGATTACAGAGCATTGCCTGAAGATGATCCTAAGGTCAGACAGCCTGATATCACACTCGCGCGAAATCTGCTTGGCTGGGAACCAAAAATACCAAGAGCCGAAGGCCTGGTGCATACGCTGAAATATTTCAGAGAAGCCCTGGCGAAAGTTTAAATACGCGGCCATTGATTCAAATGATCTCTGATACACTACGCCATGTCCAGTGGGTATGCATCCTTCTTGTAGGCTTGCTTGCATTTCCTGCGTCTTCCTATGCACAGGTGACGGAATCCCAGGCCCGGGAGCTATTATCTCAGAAAGGTATTTCTGAAGATACCCTCAGGGCGCGCCTCCTGGCTAAAGGCATTAATCCGGACAACATTACTCCGGCAGATCTCGAACGATTCCAGGATGAAATCCTTGAAACGGTAAATGAAATTGAAGCGGAACAAAAGAACAGACAATCCATCACAGCCGCTCCCCTGAATGAACCTCTACCCACTGAAAAGCCTGTAGTGAAGGAACCACTTTCGGTCAAAAAGGATACAGTTTCTCCATTACCTGTTAAATCGGTATCCATCTATGGGCATGAGATCTTCAGAAACAATTCACTTCAGGTGTACCAAAAAGCAGAAGACCTGGCCGTCTCTGAAAATTATATGCTGGGTACGGGTGATAAAATCGGAGTGGTAGGCTTTGGAAGATCCCAGTTTGAAGGGATTCTCGTCATCAACCAGGATGGTTTTGTACAGCCGGGGGACCGCCTTCCGAAAATTCTCTTGAAGGGAATGCGATTTGGCGATGCCAAAGAACTACTTTATCAAAGGTATAGTCAATACCATGTGATCAGCCGCAATGAATTTCAGGTGACATTGGTTCAGGCCAGAAATATGACGGTCAATGTATTCGGAGAAGCCGTTACAACAGGATCATTTAGTCTGCCAGGAATAAATACAGCTTTCAATGCCATCAGTGCCGCAGGCGGACCTACAACATTAGGTTCTGTCAGACGCATTAAGGTCATCAGGGGAAAAGAAACGATTCCTCTGGATGTCTATGAATTTATGGCCAACCCGGGAACGGCAAAAAATTATTTCCTTCAGGATAATGATTACATCCACATTCCGGTGGCACAGAAAGTAGTGACGATTCAAGGTGCGGTCAACCGTCCCATGTCCTATGAATTGCTGGATAATGAAAATTTAGTTCAACTGCTAACACTGGCAGGCGGTGCAAAACCTCAGGCTTATCTCACCTCTGTGAAAATAACAAGGTATTCGAACGAAAGCAATATTGTCACGAATGTCAATCTCAAAGATCTTGTCGCGGCTGGTGGTGATTACATTTTATATAACGGAGATGTGATTGAGATCCGGGAAGTGGGAACATCTATACAGAATACAGTATCCATCACAGGCGCTGTGGCATATCCAGGCTATGTTGAACGTCGTGAGGGAATGAAGGTTACTGATTTGGTGGCACAGGGTGTGCTCACGCCGGATGCCAGGTTAGATTTTGCTTATCTGCTTCGTTTTCAACCTGACAGTACATTTAAGTTTGAGCGAATCAATCTTCAGGAAATACTCAATCAACCCACATCAGCACTCAATGTCACATTAAATAACCAGGACCAATTAAAAATTCTGACGCTTAAAACTTTTGTAGATCCTGGATATTTTGCTGTCGTTGGCGCTGTGAAGGAACCTGATACTTTTGCCTTTAATCCTGAAGGGAGAATGAAGTTGGATGAAGCCATTATCCTGGCTGGCGGACTTAAACAGGAAGCAGCAGATTTTGGATATATCATGCGCTATGATCCGGGCGCTCCCAAAACGCTGGAATATATTCACCTGGATCTTCGCAAGGCAATAGAGGATCCATTATCGAACGCAAACATTCCTGTCAAAGCAGGAGATCAGATTCATGTCTATGATAAAACTGCGCGCACGGATGAAGTGACCGTATCTGTGTTTGGCGCTGTTCGTAATCCGGGTAAATTCACCTATGGCCCTGGAATGCGCCTGGCGGACCTCATCAGTTTAGCAGGTGGGTTTAAATTTGAAGCAGATCATCAGCGGATTGATATCGCACGCTCCACGTTGGAGAAGGGGCAGAGTCTTAAGATCAACCAATTCACGACAGGACTTTCACGGGATTTTGAAGCGCAGTATGAATCGGACACCACGATGCAGCTCCAACCATTTGATCATATCTATGTGAGGACCATTCCTGAATATGAGATGCAGCGAACAGTGGAGGTGAGTGGTGAGGTAAAGTATCCCGGCACCTACGCTTTGCTTCAGGATAATGAGAAAATCTATGATCTCGTCATGCGCGCCGGAGGGTTGACCGGTGAGGCTTTTCCTGAAGGAGCGAAGCTGTATCGCCAGGGGGATGGAACAGGACTTGTGGTGATTGATCTTCATCTGATCATGCGAGACCAGGGCAATGTGTCCAACATCACCCTTAGAGAAGGAGATATTCTTCAGATTCCTAAAAGCAGGGACCTTGTCACCATTGGTGGATATGTGAATCTGGATGAAGCCTATGGTCAGGGATTCCTGACGGGCGAACGTTCTATTTCTGTAGCGTTCAGGGGAGAGAAAAGTGCCAAGTACTATATTGACAAATTCGCTGCCGGGATCAGTCACGATGGTTCGCTCAGCCAGATCAAAGTACAGTATGCAGATGGTCGTGTACAAAAGACCAAGAAGTTCCTATTCTTCAATGATTACCCCAGTATCAAGAAAGGCGCATACGTCACTGTCGGGCCAAAGAAAGTTAAGCCCACTGTGGAGCGGACGGAAAAGAAAACGGATTGGGGCAGTGTGTTGAGGGATACGATGTACCAGGCTACCGCAGTACTGACCTTGCTCATCCTTGTGGATGAACTCGCCAATTAAGCCTAATTTTGCCACCGCATGGTGAAGATTAAAGATGTTGAATTGGGAGAGTTTCCCCTCCTTCTCGCTCCTATGGAGGACGTGAGTGATCCGCCTTTCAGGTTTCTTTGTAAGGAGCAGGGATGTGATATGCTCTACACTGAGTTTATCAGCGTAGAGGGATTAATCCGAGATGCGGAGAAAAGTATGATAAAGCTCGACATCTATGATGTTGAGCGCCCGATAGGCATTCAAATATTCGGAGCCGAAATGGATTCCATGCTTCAGGCCACTGATATTGTCATTGAAGCCAAACCAGAATTACTGGACATTAATTACGGATGCCCCGTAAAAAAGGTCGTCTGCCGTGATGCCGGTGCCGGTATCCTCAAGGATATTCCCAAAATGATCAAACTGACCGAGGCCGTGGTCAAACGCAGTCCTATACCGGTAACTGTTAAAACCAGGCTGGGTTGGGATGATGAATCCAAACACATCGTCGAAGTGGCTGAACGATTGCAGGATATAGGTATCGCGGCGATTTCAATTCATGCCAGGACACGCGCGCAGATGTACAAGGGTGAAGCGGACTGGACCCTTGTAGGTCAGGTGAAAAACAACCCAAGAATGACCATTCCTGTCTTCGGGAATGGAGATATTGATTCTCCCCAAAAGGCAAAACTTTACAAGGAGCGTTATGGTGTCGATGGGATCATGATCGGACGAGCGAGTATTGGATATCCATGGATCTTCAGAGAAATCAAACATTACCTGAAGACGGGAGAAATCCTGCCTCCGCCCAGTATTCAGGAACGCGTTGATGCCGCCATCAGGCATCTGACACATTCTATAAACTGGAAAGGAGAGAAGTTGGGTGTGCTCGAAATGCGCCGGCATTACACCAATTATTTCAGGTCACTCGAAGGTATCAAACATTTCAGGGCTATCCTGGTGACTGAATCAGATCCTGATACGCTGGTGGCCACGCTGAGAGAAATTGGCATGCATTACAGTGACGAACTGGTTGCCACGGCCTGATTTAAATGTGAGGAACTTTACGACCCATTTATTTTTTGCTTATTAATGTTGGACGATTCACGCCCTTCCTGACACATGAGACTTGAGTTATCTGCCAAAGAAGAAAAGTTGTTTGAACTCATTGCTGATGCGGCTGCGCATGTACGGCAGGATGTATACGTGGTCGGAGGTTTTGTCAGGGACAGATTATTGGGGATACCCTGCAAGGACATTGACTTTGTCACCGTGGGTGATGGCCCAATGCTTGCGGAAGAAGTAAGCAGAAGATTGGGCGCTGAAGCATCTTCCATCTCGGTATTTAAAACCTTTGGCACCGCCATGATCCGTTTCGGAGATCTCGAACTTGAGTTTGTGGGAGCCAGGAAGGAATCATATGCCGCTGATAGCCGTAAGCCATTCGTTGAACAGGGGACATTGCGTGATGATCAATTGAGACGCGACTTTACGGTCAATGCATTGGCCGCCGCACTCAACGGTCCGGCCAAATTTGAAATCATCGATCCCTTTGATGGACTTAAAGATTTGGAACAAAAGCGAATCGTTACTCCTCTTGATCCCCATCAGACTTTTTCAGATGATCCGCTTCGTATGATGCGCGCGGTCCGCTTTGCCAGCCAGTTGCATTTTAAAATTGATCCGGTTACTTTTCAGGCAATAAAGGATATGCGTGATCGTATGGAAATTGTTTCTATGGAACGGATTTCCTACGAACTCAATAAAATCATTATGTCCCCGGAGCCCTCCATGGGCTTCGTATTGCTGGATGAATCCGGTCTGTTGAAATCCTTTTTCCCGGAATTGGATGCCATGAAGGGCGTAGAGCAACAAGAAGGGTATGGGCATAAGGACAATTTTTATCACACCCTTCAGGTATTGGACAATGTGGCCAGCGTTTCGGATAACCTTTGGTTGCGGTGGAGCGCGATCCTTCATGATATTGCCAAACCTGTAACCAAGAAATTTGAAGCCGGACATGGCTGGACTTTTCACGGCCATGAAGTGGTTGGCGTAGGGATGACCACCCGAATATTCCGAAGACTTAAATTGCCCATGGACGAAAAGATGAAGTATGTTCAGCTTTTGGTTCGCTTACATCTTCGACCCATTGCATTGGTGCAGGATGAAATCACGGATGCCGCCATCAGAAGGCTTTTATTTGATGCCGGAGATTACCTGGATGACCTGATGACTCTTTGTAAGGCCGATATCACCTCAAAAAATCCTGCCAGGGTGTCCAGGTATCTGAGAAATTATGAAGTGGTCATGGAACGCCTGAAGGATGTCGAAGAGCGGGACCATCTGCGCAATTGGCAGCCACCGATTACAGGGGAAATGATCATGGAGACCTTTGGCATCAAACCAGGAAGGGTGGTCGGCGATATTAAAACGGCCATACGGGAAGCCATATTGGACGGCGACCTGGATGGGTCATTTGAGTCCGCATACAGCTTTATGCTGGCTGAAGGCGAAAAGTTTGGTCTCCAGCCGGTCAGGTCCTGAACGATATTCCTTAAATTTGGTTGAGTTTTGGGCGCAGAAGCGTCTTTAGGTTGTTTTTCGTTTATTGATTAATGAAGTTGATGCGTCATCATCTGCTCGTAGGTATTTGTATGCTGCTGATCACGGCGGGCAAGACCTATGGCCAGCAGGCTCGACTGGCCGTGCAGGCAGTTGACCGGGACCCATCCGAGTTTTTCAGGGACCTGAGTTTCCAGAGTGGTATCAATATCATCTTTAGTGATAACGTAGTTGGCGAATTAGCGCCCATTACATTGACGCTGAAAGGTGTAACAGTCAGTGAAGTGCTTGACCAGGTCCTCAAGGGCACATATGTGGGTTACAAGTATTTGAACGAACAAATTATTCTTTATTCCATTGCCCCTCCGCGGCGTTACACCATCAGTGGCGTGGTCAGTGATTCCATTTCCGGAGACCCAATGATCGCCGCCTACGTGTATGATGCGGTATCCGGGAAAGGAACGGTCACCAACACTTATGGTTATTTCAGTCTGAACCTGTCAGAGGGTCCGGTTTCCATTCTGGCTGGCTTCCTGGGGTACAAGAATAAGCGCGTAGAACTAAACCTTAGATCCAACCGAATACTCCATATGCCGCTGTCGCGGGGTGGATTGCTCAAAGAAGTGATCGTGGATGCAGGCAGAAAGTACGGTGGAGGAGATGCTATAGTTCCTCCCGCCGAATATATCACGCTGGCCGATCTGGAAAACAATATTCACCTCGGAGGTTCGAGCGATCTCTATCGGGCTATTGATTACATACCCGGTGTTCATACCGGAACGGATGGAGTAGGTGGCATTCATGTGAGGGGTGGAGGTAATGACCAGAATCTGATCCTGATGGATGGTGTGCCTGTATATCATCCTAACCACCTGCTGGGTATTGTATCTGTATTTAACTACCAGGCGTTACAACAGGCAGCCGTCTACAAAGCCAATTTTCCAAGCCGCTTTAGTGGTCGATTATCCTCCGTCATGGATGTCAGATTGAAAGAAGGCAATATCCGTGATTGGAGTTTTTCAGGAAATATCGGTACATCAGAAATCGGGATCATGACCGAGGGCCCGATCATCAAGGATAAAGTGGGTATTCTGCTTAGTGGAAGGTTCTTCCTGCCGGGTATGTTTATGAGAGATATTACCAGGTATTACAAAAAGCGGAATGGCGTGGGAGGATCAGCGGATCTGGATTATTTTGATTTCAATGGCAAACTAAACTGGAAAGCGGGCGAACGTGACAGGTTTTACCTGAGTTTCTACCAGGGATTCGATATGTTCGAAGATGAAACCGTCACCCACAGGGATGAAGTTAACCCGGATAGTGAAATCAGAATTGTGGCGGACGAAAAGTTTAATAAGGCGCTCAACTGGACGAACCGTACGGCAGTATTGCGATGGAATCACCTGTTGTCGGATAATATTTTTTCCAACCTCGTGATATCTCATAGCCGGTTTCAGCTGCAGTCCGTTGACCGCAGTGTATTTGATTATAGTTTTCCGGATACGGAGTTCGAACCTTTCTCCGGATTTGATGCCAAGGAATTTAAATCCGGGATAAGGGATGTGACCGCCAGGCTGGAGTTGGATATCAGAGCCTCCGAAGATCATCAGCTTTCGGCGGGTATGAATGGCATCTACTACGAGTTCCAGCCAAAGTCTATCACGATCAATGAAGAGAGTAAGGTGGGAGATTTTTACCTTGATGAAGGTCTCCTGGATGATGTATTCTTTTCTTCCTTTAAGGTGAATGCAGTTGAAGCGGGAATATATCTGGAAGATAAATGGGAGATCAATGAACAGTGGAGACTCACTTCCGGAATTCATATTTCGAGTTTCTTTGTGCAGGGAACCTACTACCTTGATCCGCAGTTACGATTGAGCATTGATTACCTGCCCCATCCAAAATGGGCGTTTAATGCAGGTTATAGCCGAATGGCCCAGTACCTGCATAATCTTACCTCAAGCAGCATCAGTCTGCCTACCGATCTCTGGGTGCCCACCACAGCGAAGGTTTCACCCGCATTATCAGACCAACTTTCCTTTTCGGCACTTTGGAAGTCTGGAAAATATTCAAGCCTGGAATTATCCTCTTATGTCAAGGATATGCGCAGTATTATTTCCTACCAGGAAGGTGCCAGTTTTCTTTTAAGGGAAGGCCTCGTACCATCAAGTATTGTTGATGCGGCGAACTGGGAAAACAAGATAACGGAAGGATATGGATCTGCTGCGGGGATTGAGTTGCAGTATAGTTATGATTATAATGACCTGCAGTTCAAATGGAATGGTACATGGTCCGTGGCCAACCGCCAGTTTGAGGAAATCAATAATGGGAATCCTTACCCTGACCGCTATGATCGCAGATGGTCTTCTTCCTTTTCCGGTCAGTTAAAACTGGATAAAAAATGGACCGTTGGACTCAATTGGCTTTATGGAAGCGGCCTGGCGATCACGCTGGCCGAAAGTAAATTTTATAATCCGGGCACCTTCTTTCCTGAGATTGGGATCAATTACAGTGATCGCAACGGATTCAGATTGCCGCCCTATCATCGTCTTGATCTGAGTGTCAATTATAAGTTGGCGGAAAAGCCTCTCTTCTCGCATGCGCTCACACTCAATTTGTACAATGTTTATGGACGTACCAATCCATTCTACATCACCCTTGTCCAGGACCCGATTACACAGGATTTCGAATTCAGGCAGTTTTCCCTCTTCAAATTTCTTCCCTCATTCAGTTACAGGTTTACCTTTCATTAAAAGCCATAAAATTTAATAAGGCGCAAGTATGAAATTACCTTATCTTTAATCGATGTTTGGCCAGATCACAAAACGACTGACGTTTAGTCTTGCAGCCCTATGGTTAATATTGACCGGGTGCGAGTCTACATTGGAGTTGCCGGTCAATGATCTTCCCAAGCTTACCGTCGTTTCCCACTTGACCTCCACCGAAGGTTGGGATCGTCCCAAAGTGTACGTATACTCTACCCAGTCTCCTTCAGACTCAAGCAGTTTTGTCGTTCCGGATAATGCAGAAGTTGAGGTCACTGAGCTTGAAACGGACCATTCTATCAAGCTGGAGTTCGAAAGCAATACCTCAGATCCTTACTACAGTTTTCCGGATAATTTCCTCAAGGAAGGATTTTCTTACACGATCTCAGCCTGGGCGCCTGGTTTTGAGAGTGTCAGGGCAACCACCAAAATCCCAAAGCCAAGTACAATTTCAAATCTGAATATCAGCAACCTGAGGATTGAGCCATCCACCAAACATGAGTTCAAGAGCATTGTCAGGTATACTCTAAATTTCGCAATCAACCATTTTGAGTCCAACCGGTTTTACCACCTCGTTTTTTATAACCAATACGATGGCTGGAATAATGCCTTTCTGGTGGATCCGGAACTGACTGACGATCAACCGTTTTTACATCATTATTCGTACGGCATCCTTATAGACCGGGAGGATTTGACACCAGGAGAACCACTTTCCTTTGATTTTGTGGACTGGGTCGTAGGTGAGCACGATCTCGATAAAGTATATGTAGAGTTGCGTACCATTACCCAGGAATACTATCGGTACCACAGCACCCTGGCCAGACAACTCCTTGTCCGTCAGGACCCATTTGCTGAACCGGTGACCATTTACAATAACATCGAGGGAGGATTCGGCAATTTCTCCGGGTTCTCACCGGCCATTTCCAGCTCTGATTTGCCGGAATAACCATCCAGGCACTTTTTATTCTGTCTTTCATAGGGGTAGACACATGAAATTGTGTCTTACAGTAGACATCGGATGATTTTATCACCGACTAAACGGATTAGTTATGGCTACGAAGACAGACATTCTCAACAGCATTCCTTTTTTCAGCGTTCTGGACACGGAAGAAATCGGGGTCCTGGCCGGGCACATGGAACTTCAGGTTGCCCCAAAGCATACCATGATATTTGTTGAAGGCGATCCGACTGAATACTTTTATATTCTCTCCGAAGGGAGTATAAAGATTGGGTCCCATCATGAAGATGGAAGGGAAATCATCAAACAAGTGCTGCACCCCAGGATGGTGTTTGGTGAAATGGCCCTGATTACTCAGCCTGGTATCCATCATAATTTTGCGATGGCGCTTTCTTCCGCAACGACATATTACAGGATCAGGGTTGATGCCTTCCGGGCTATTATGTCCAGGAATCCTCAGCTGGCCATGAGCGTGATCTCCCTGATCGGTCTAAAGCTTCGTAAGACAGAGAATCAACTTGAATCCCTGATCTTTAAAGATGCCCGCAGCAGGATCATCGATTTTATCCTGGAAAATGCAGAACAATCTGGCCGCAAGGTGGGCATGGAAACGTTGCTCAAACATTCGCTCACCCAGCAAGACATCGCCAACTACACCGGCACCAGCCGGCAAACGGTAACGGCGGTATTAAATGATCTGAGGACGGCCAACAAGATATATTTCACGCGCAGCAGCATTCTCATCAGGGATATGGCGTCCCTTTCATGAGCAAAAGAAGATAATGGTATTGTAAAGGTTTGGTTATTTACGCCGGATAGATCATGGAGAATCTATCCGGCTTTTTTTTGATTTTAGATATGATCTGAAGCGGGATTCAGTGCATGTGGGATGGCCCCCAAAAAAAATTTTTTGCATATCAAATAAAAGTCTTTTGTTTGTCACCAATATTCTTGAAATTTTGCCTCGAAATTCAGGCAAAAACGAAGGAGTAAATTTTATCCTGCACTAACCGACACACTGCAGTATGGCTAACAAACCCAGAATCGTCAAGGATTATGAGAAACTGGATGCTGAAATCCAGGAACAGATCAAGCTCATGTATCCCTATGGATTTGCCAAGCATCTTATCCAGTATAAGAATGCCGAAGGCAAATTTGTCTCCGCATTGCCATTTGAAACCGACGATCGGTATTACCTCGTGCGTATGACTGCACTTGAAGCCCGTCAGATCATCGAAGATGATGATGATTACGATGAAAGCGGCGAACTCAAGGAAAGCGTGAAGGAGGAGTATGAAGAAAAATACGGTGATATGGAGTACCTCACGATCACCGAAGCCGATACGGATACGGATGATGGCGGTGATGACGATGATGATGTCGATAGTGACGCCGGCGAGGAAGAGGATGAGGACGAATAGTCTGATCGGTTCTGCCTGGTCTTTTATTTCAATTGTTTTAAGTTTTCCAGAAGTCAAGCTGACGCTGTCGGCTTAGATTCAGAGCTATTGTGTTTGGGCTGATGGGTTGATCCATTTGCCTGGTCTTAATATTTTTTTCAAAAAATGTAATTTTTAGTTGCATAACGTATAAATACGTTATATATTTGGCTATAGAAATATATAGCCATGAGTAAAATCAAGACCCTGACCCGCGCCGAAGAGGAGATCATGCAGTTTATCTGGCGATTGGGCCGATGCACGGTGTCCAATATTATCGATGAGATGGATCCGCCCCAACCACCGCATTCCTCTGTATCTACGATTGTGAGGATCCTCGAGAAGAAAGGATTTGTCAGCCATAAGGCTTATGGCAGAACCTACGAATATTTTCCACTGGTGACAAAGGAAGAGTATAGCAAAGGAAGCTTACTCTCCCTGATATCCGAGTATTTCAATGGTTCGGCGCCACAATTGGTATCCTTCCTGGTCGCCAAAGAGGAGACGTCGATAGAAGAGTTACAGGAGTTGATCAAAGAATTAAAGAAGAAATCATGAGTATACTGGTGTACATCCTGCAAGTCTCAGTTTGCCTGGCCATCTTCTATGGTTTCTATCATGTATGGCTGCGCAAGGAGACGCTGTTTGAATCCAACAGGACCTATATCCTGGTGACCCTGATCAGTAGCTTTTCGTTGCCGTTGTTGAAAATTTATATCGATACAGCGGTCAACGCGGGCAAGGTGATTTCCGCCCCAGTCCACATTGGTTCCTATGTGGAAGCCATCTCGTATGAATTGTCGGCCCAACCGGCATCGCCGTTTCCCTGGGACAAATTGCTGACAGGTATTTATGCGATAGGCATCGCCTTTTTAAGTATCAGGTTATTTAAGGCCATACATGAGATTAATCAAATCCGGCGCATAGGAGACCGCATCAATATTCTCGGATACACCTGCATTATTTCAGACAAGGTAAAAACGCCATTTTCTTTTTTCAATTCAATCTACCTGCCTAAAGACCATCGGTTTAATGATGAGGAACTCAGAGAAGTGGTAGCGCACGAATTGGCACATGTTCA
>CAZYHJ010000068.1:0-703 GCA_964646645.1 uncultured Saprospiraceae bacterium
TGAAGACGCCATAATCAAAACCATTATTGGTGATGGCGATGGGAATCGCATTGGAGCAATTGTCATTTACGGGAGGGGGAAGCGTGATGCCTTTGGCCAATACAGTGATTTGGCCTATGATGAACAGTGGCATCATCAGCCATCTTTGAAAAAAGAAACTGGGGTTGACCATAAGTGGTGTAATTTGAGTCAATGGACAGGAGTTTAGCCTCCCTGCCACAATAAAGTTATGAAAGGGCATTGGTAGTCAGGCCACTTTCTGAGGATTGTTTCTCGATCAAAATATAATTTGGTAAACTACTTGTCAGTGGGTGGCGGCATGTCTTTGATACCTCTTGGGGGGCTTGTGCTGCCTTCGGCTGGTGGGGTATGTGATGGCTGGGTATATGATTAAAAATTGTAATGCTGAGTGGTGTTGATTGTCAGGGGGTGATATATAGAGATTTTTCTTCGCCGCGGCGGGAGCGCTGCAGAGAGCGGAGTCGAGCTGTTTGCTCCAGCCGCGCTGTGCCTAATGAATGAATACAGTCCCAGCTGAAGGGTTTCAGCTTAGTGACTTCGCTTCTGTCGTTTCGGCTCCGTGACTCCCATGCTGTCGTTTCGGCTCCGCTCAACGACCGTAACTCCAGCCGAGAACAATGTCCCTTATTCCACTTTTACTCACCCACAGTTGATTCCAGTTGACGTTTCGGCTCCGCTCAAC
>CAZYHJ010000068.1:803-17914 GCA_964646645.1 uncultured Saprospiraceae bacterium
CAGCAAAAGTAAAAACAGGGACTTCCGATAATGCGGAATCAACGGTCGTTGAGCGAAGACGAAACGACATGGGCGAGGGTGTCGCCCTTGAAACACTTCATCGGGTCACCGACAATATGCTTTCAATGGCCTCCTGAGAAGATACAAACTGATCGATTTTTCCATAATTGCTATTGACCGCATAGGTGATGGTCGTGCCATCATCAGGGAAATACAACATGTTAGCATAATAGCCAATGGCATCCCCGCTATGCATGTAGGCAATACCATAGGGCGTTTCGATCCTGAAAATACCTAATCCGAATGAAATCGGAAAAAATTCAGGGTCCGGGTCGGAGGGCGTCTGCCAGGTCAGCATTTCTGCTAAAGACGATGGCTCGATAATTTCACCGTTCATGAGTGCCTGGTAAAAAATATTGAGGTCATAGGGATTTGATATCAAGCCACCGTCTGCGGTATAATAATCCCACCCGCTGAAATAAGTACTTTCCACCACTTCCAGCTTACTATAGAGATCAATATACCCACGGCAAATGTTGGTTGGAACCGGATCGATGGCCGCGAATTGGGTCATGGTCAAATTTAAAGGCAGAAAGAGCTTTTCTTCAAAAACTTCATAAAAGGGCTTTCCTTCTATATGTTCAATCAGCATTCCCAGCATAATATATCCTGTATTGGAATACCGCACATCCGTGCCGGGTTCAAAATAGGCAGAGCGGCCATACGCATAGCGCAACAGATCTTCCGGCTTCCATTCGCGAATTAAATCATTGAGAGAGGCGGTTTGAAACTGGAGATCCTGGATATAATTATAGATGCCGCTTGAATGCTGAAGCAACTGTCGTACAGTGGCACGATCTGCATTTTCAATCTTATCAATCACATCTCCATTGAGGTAATCTGATATTTTATCGTCCAACCCTAGTTTGCCTTCTTCCATTAAAAGCAATACTGTTGTTGAAGTTAGCATTTTCACCGTTGATCCCACCCTTAAAATATGGCATGATTCCAGAGATATCTTGTTATGCAGGTCCGCCATTCCTGCGGTTCCCAACCACATCCCCTGATCGGGATGCAACACGGATATCGACACACCCACTACGCCCCGCTGGGTCATGTCCTCCAGCAACGCCTGGTAGGACTGGTTGTCCGGATGAGTGGCGCTGCTATCCTGAAAGGGTATTGCACATTGGTACACCTCAGGAGCGATTTCTTCTGACTGCTGACAGGCCGCCCAAAAGAAAATAGAAAGTAAAAACAGGAAGGCCTTATTCATTTGAAAGTTTTGACTTATGAAGGAAAATCAATGCTCCCAGATGCAAATGAATATGCGTCATCACCGGAATAAAATCAGGGGAATATGGATATTCAATCCATGGCTGATATCGTAAAAAGATTTTTGGACTGTAGAGCTCATCCTGCTTAAGATAAAATCCGAGGTCAAGCCCAATCGAAGGATATAGTCTTGCATTTCCCTTGTCTGGCCGGGAGATGTATTGTCCTTGTTCGTACTTAAACTCTTCGGCCGTGGCAAACGTATGTAAATAACCAATCCCTAATCGTCCTGAAAACGCAAGTCCTGCCTTGAGCCTGTACTCATATCCGAATTCCGTACTGAGGGCAATACCCTGTGCCAGGTAACGATGATAATAGTAACTCAAATTGGCGGTTTGAAACAACCTGGATTTCATGTTGTGATGATAGGCCACTTCTCCACCGAATTGGATGCCGGGGTGAACAGGAGTGGTGAAGAATCGTGTAAATGGAATAGCGGTAGACTCATTGAATATCGAGAAGCTTATGGCCACAGGATGCTGTCCGTAGCTCATCGATGGAATCCACAGCAGCATGCTAAGTATAACCCTCTGTATTGACATGATCATGTTGAATTCCGGTAAAGATATTTGAATTTTGGGCCATGCTGAATCGATCTGCAGGAGCAAACTCCTGCAGGGGCATTGCAGGTTTGCCGCGGCGGGAGCGCTACAGAGAGCGGAGTCGAACTGTTTGCTCCAGCCGCGCTGTGCCTAATGGATGAACACAGTCCCAGCTGAAGGGTTTCAGCTTCGTGACTCCCATGCTGTCGTTTCGGCTCCGCTCAACGACCGTAACTCCAGCCGAAAACAATGTCCCTTTTTCCACTTTTACTCACCCACAGTTGATTCCAGTTGACGTTTCGGCTCCGCTCAACGTTTTCACAGATTTGACTAGTCGGATTTCAAAGTTCATTGAGCGGAGCCGAAATGAACATAGTAATATTAATCGGTCAGCAAAAGTAAAAACAGGGACTTCCGATAATGCGGAATCAACGGTCGTTGAGCGGAGCCGAAACGAACATTGCATGGTCAAAGTGCCACCTCCTCCAACACCACCTCCCCCACTTCATCCTTCACCACTTCATCCTTCACCACCAAATAATCCTCAACCGTATCCACCAAAACAGGCGAAACATGAAACGCAGGATCAGCCGTCAGCGCAGACAACTTTTCCAACGTGATAATACCTGCCGTATAAGCCTGGCGCGCATTGCTGTAACTCTCATGGATCGCTTCAAAAAAACTACGGATCCAGGATGAACCCTCTTCTTCATGCCGCAGGAATACATGGAGGAAGATACGGGAGGGAGATTCAAGCGATACGGAATCATTGTGCTTCTTGTATTCGTACTTGTAATCATATCGCAAGGCAGAGATATCACTCAATACCGCAGAAGCCGTAGGATGCGCACCCGCGCCTCTCCCCGCAAAGAATTGTTGGTCAGCAAAACACGTCTTGGTGATGACGCCATTGAAGACATCATCGACCGTATATAATTTGCTTTGAGGACTTACAAATTTCGGCATGACGAAGGCAGCGACCTTTTCCTCTTCTGTTTTGTACGCCGTAGCCACCAGCTTAATTTTTAATCCCTTCTCCCGCGCATATCGGATTTCCAAATCATTGATATGGTCAATGCCGATGTTGATGATCTCGTCGGGCGGAACAATCAATCCAAAGGCATGGGCCAGCAGAATCACCAATTTATACTTGGCATCAAAACCTCCGGTGTCGAGGATAGGATTACTCTCGGCATAACCAAGTTGCTGCGCCTGGTGAAGCGCCTCGGGATAGGAAAGGTTTTCTGAAAATGTTTTAGTCAGGATGTAATTCGTGCTGCCATTGACAATGCCTTCAATGCGCTCGAGTAAATCATTATCGTAATATTCTTCAAGATTGCGGATGATGGGGATGCTGGCGCAACAAGCAGCTTCATATAAAAAAGGCACCTTGTATTGTCGCTGCAGGTCGAGTAATTCATCAAAATGCTCGGCAATCATTTTTTTATTGGCAGACACGACCGCTTTTCCGCGGCGCAGCGCTTCGCTGACAATTTCAAACGCTGCATCTGCATCATCTATGAGTTCAACGACGAGATTAATGTCTTCATCACCGAGAATGGCATGCTTATCATACACAAAATGGGAGGCATCAACAGGCCTGGACTTATTCCGGTCTTTGACGCAGATGCGGCGGATATTGGCCTTGAGGGTCGGTGTTTTGGAAAGAACTTCATAGAGACCAAACCCTACGCAGCCAAAGCCGAATAATCCGATGTTGAGTTGCCTAGAGGACATGTGCTGCAGTTTTAACGGTGGACGATAGGATCTGACGATTGACGAGCGCAATGGCCTGGCGAAGATCTTCGATGAGATCATCTGCGTCTTCAATGCCGACGCTGAGACGAATCAGGCTGTTGGTCACTCCTGAGGCATATCGCTTTTCCGCGGGAATCGATTTGTGTGTCATCTCACACGGCAGACAGATCAGGCTTTTCACGCCACCGAGACTCTCCGCCAACTTGAAGTATTTCGTGGAGGAAACAAGTTTTAGAGCAAGTTCCTTATCATCCACCACGAGATCAAATGAAATTACGCCGCCAAACCATTTCGATTGCTTGCGCGCGATATGATGATTATGATGCTCAGGCAAACCGGGATAAAACACCGTCCGGATGAGATCCTGCGTTTGTAAAAACTCAGCCACCTTCTGCGCGTTTTCCGAATGTTGTCTTACCCTGAGGGTGAGGGTTTCGATGCCTCTGATGACCAACCAACTATCAAAGGGAGAGAGGATGGCACCGGAGGCATTCTGAATGAATTTGATTTTTTCACCGAGCGACTGACTGTTGGTCACAACCAAACCTGCGATCAAATCGCTGTGGCCTGCCAGGTATTTTGTGGCCGAATGAATTACGATATCCGCACCGAGTTTAATTGGTTTCTGGGCCGCAGGAGAAGCAAAGGTATTGTCTACGCAGAGTAACACTTTATGCGCCTTGGCAATCGCCGCGATGGCTTCAATGTCTGAAATTTTGAGCGTTGGATTGGTAGGGCTCTCGAGCCAGATCAGTTTTGTTTTACTGGTGATTGCCGCTTCAACATTGGCAACATCAGTAGTGTCTATATACTTGACCGTGATGCCAAACTTCTGATAGATATGCGTGAAAAGCCGGAAGGAACCTCCGTAGATATCATCGACGGCAACGATTTCATCGCCAGCATCCAGGAGTTTGATGATGGCATCAATGGCGGCCAGTCCACTGGCAAAAGCAAATCCATTCTTGCCCTCTTCAAGTGTGGCGATCAGGTCCTCAAGCACTTTGCGTGTGGGATTGTTGCTGCGCGCGTAATCAAATCCTTTGTGAATACCCGGGGCTTCCTGTACGAAAGTGGAGGTCTGATAGATGGGCGTGGAGATCGATCCTGTCAGCGGATCAACCGGAATGCTGTGTAAAATTCGGGTTTGCTCTTGCATGTTGTTGCGTTTGTGTAAGTGATTAAAATGGTTTACCTCGCCCGGTAAAATCAACTTATCCAAACCTGTTCAACGCGAACAAACCTACGGGAGCGCGCAAAAAAAAATGCTCTCCCGATAAGTCAGAAGAGCATTTAATGTATCTTTTGCATTAACTGCTTTTGCCTGGCCTTATCTCCCTCCGCATTGCTGCCGAGTTGAATGTGGCACCTTCTTCCGTTGGCTACGGAAGGGTTGCCAAGACGTCACAGGGTCAATTCCCTCAGTCTTTCTGGATAAGTAAAAATTCTAAAGAACGATGGGTCAAAGGTAAGGGGATAGTTTTGACATGTGCAATAGGGTGGAGAAAAAAATTGTAAATCTCGTTCCCCGAGGGAGTTTGTTACTTTTTTTCCGGAAAAAAGTAACCAAAAACCTCGTCGCTCTAAAAACTCGCTCTGGCAATTCTGCTTTCGTCTGGTTTCCCATTTTGCTTTCTCGCTTATTCGTTTTTCACGTTTTGTTTCTTGACGCCGATTTCTCTTTACGAGACTTGATTCATACCTGAAACAAATTTTTCGGTTTGCTCGGACAATTTAGAGCGACATGATCAGGTCTTTTGGAAATAGTATTTATCATCGCCCCCTTTATAGGGGGAAGGGGGTCCAAGCAAATCAAATCGTCCCGTCGGCTCGCACAGTTTTGGGGCGCAGGGTCCTGGAAATGATTAATTGAACTTTTCTAGGCTCCATGACTATGATTTTATCGGTAAAAATAAACTCATCGTGCCGGGTAGAAAGATCACTTCATCCAAATGCCCCATCATGCTTCGGTCCCTGGTGATCAGGTGCATGTGCAGAAATGTATCGTGATGGGTAAAAATGGCCTGATGCTCCCTCGAGAAAAATCCAACTATCTCCACAGGTATGTTGCTAAGCTTATAATTGACCTGGCCAGTGTGCGCTTCGTCCGGCGAACGCACTGTGGCACCTTCCGGAAGGTTGACAACATGTATCGTCGCCTGTGATACCGTTCCCGATAATTTAAAGAAGTATGGCCCGGTCAGAAATCTGGCTGTTGTGTCCAGATACTGCTCCAGGTGCCCCATCGTCTGCACCATAAACGGCAAACGTCTTTCGATCCAAAAGGGAATATGATCGTATCCGAAAAATGGAGCTTTAACATCAAAGGTTTCTTCCACCTTCATGGACGTTGAATCCACCACTGTGGATCTATAAGCCTTGCCATCCATGATCAACAGTTCTCCCCGCAGGTATTCGACCGGTCCAAGGCCATAGAGATGTTTCTTATCAGAAATCGTGTCGAGATTTATTTTTCCTGACAACTCTCCTTTCCACATGACGTCTTTCATCTGGCCAATGATCTTAACATTGGAAGCAACACCCTGAGCATTGAGCAAACAAGGTGTCATCATGACAGACATAAAGACAATCAATATCCTGATCACATACATTGATTATTTCGTTTTACACAATCCATGATCAAGTTAGATGTTTTATGGGTAAACCAACTCCTTACTCCATTTTCCCAACCTAATTAAAGCGGAACCTTCCAGGTCTAATATGTAAACGTCATTCCCACACCCCACCCCATATCACTGTCATAGTGCGTGGAAGCCGACAAATATTTGGTAAGAATATATTTAGCACCAACTGCATATTCAAGGTCGGTGTTCCACATTCCCCAAAGCCTCATTCGTTTGGTGACCGCAATATCCTCCCTTTTGAACTGCATGCGAAAATATCCCGTATGATCTACCGTAAAGTCCGCCTGCAGAAACCAAGGCAAGGTATATTGAAGACCAATGTGAACAACGTTTCGATCATCTTTGGTGCTGGTCTGACCAAATATGTTTTCTTCATGTTCATGGCCGCGGCGGTATCTCCAGTCCCATCCCACATAGCCCAATAAAAACTGGTTGTGATCCAGAAACCGTCCGAAATGACTCTCCGTTTCATACCCGCTAGTCGCATTCCATCCCAACCGCCAATCCACATCAAATAGCCAGCGCGTATTCATCAGGCTGATCTCTCCGTCGCTGCCATTGCTTTCAACACCGATCTCTGCGCCCAGGTAAAATCGTCTGTCATCCGCATAGACCTTACGTAATGCCTTCACGGGATCAGGCAGCGCAGGATATGGTGAAGCTTTCTCATAAGAGAATATCCGTCCCATCCCCGCCATCATGTGATACAGGATGTGACAATGGAAATACCAGTCCCCATATTCTTCCGCAGCGTGAAACTCAATCGTATCCGTTTCCATGGGCATGATATCGAGCACGTTTTTAAGTGGTGAATAATCGCCGAACTGATTGACCACTCTGAAAAAATGTCCGTGCAGGTGCATGGGATGCCGCATCATGGAATTATTGGTCAGAATAATCCGGATGTTCTCTCCCTTCTTAATCTTGATTTTATCACTTTCCGAAATCACTTTGTGATTCATGGTCCAAACATACCTGTTCATATTGCCGGTGAGCTCAAAATGCAGCTCACGTACCGGACCTTCAGGCAAGGCAGTAGGCACCGGAGATTGCAACATATTATAATGAAGGGTAGTGAGCGTGTCATACGCCTCACGATACATCACCGTGTTCATGTCCATCTGTTGCAGGCTCATCTCCATGCCCATGTCCTTCATGGTACCCCCCGTGGTGATCATGTCATTCATCATCTGCATGCCCTGGAAGTAATTGAGTTTTGGCCAGATGGGAGCATACACTTTTTCACCCCTACCGATCCAATAGGATGCTTTACCAATCCGGTCCTCCGATGTCGCGGTAAACTCATACATTTTCCCGGCGTCCGGCACTATGACTTCAACATCATAAATCTCGGATACTCCTACGATCAACCTGTCCACTGCCACAGGCTTCACCTCCATACCGTCAGAGGCCACAATGCGCATTTGACCACCGGCATAATTCAACCAGAAATAGGTGCTGCTGCTTCCATTGATTACCCTGAGTCTCACCGTATCTCCGGGTTCGTATTTCGAGGCGATTTGAGCCGTATCTCCATTGACCAGAAATCGCTCATAATAGACATCACTCACATCCATCGCATGCATCCGCTTCCATTCATTCACGAGTTTGGTTTTAAACATGCCTTCCTTGATCGATTCGGCATAACTCTGCACCGCGTTTTTGCGGATCATGTACCAATCGGTAGCGTAGTGAAGGGAGCGCTCGATCTGGTTTGGATTTTCATCCGACCAGTCACTGAGCAACAGTACTTCTTCATGGGCGGGATGATGATCTCTTTTATAAATAACAATCGCACCATACATGCCGATCTGTTCCTGCAACATCGTGTGTGAATGATACCAGTACGTTCCATTTTGCCGGATTACAAACCGGTAAGTAAACGTACTATGCGGGCCAACCGGCGGTGTCGTCAGATATGGAACGCCATCCTGTTCATTCGGCAATAACAGGCCGTGCCAGTGGATAGAGGTTTCATGATGCATTTTATTATGCACATGAATTTCAGCCGTATCGCCCTCTGTAAAATAAAGCGTGGGCATGGGCACGGAACCATTGACCGCGATAGCCTTTCTTTCTTTTCCTGTGTAGCTGATGACCGTATCCGTAATCGTGAGGTCATACCGAACGACTTGCTGGCCGTTTATCCCGCGCCAAAGGCCAAGGAATAAAAGGCATAAGAACAGCCCTTTCATTTTACTCCAGGGTATCCACTACTTTCCCGCAGCTCAGCATTTGATTGCCATAATACGGATTTCGGATGTCCGCTTCTTCACTCAGCCAATAGGTCTTTTTCATTGGGCAATATTGGTAGTATACCTTTTGTTGTGCTGGCTTGATTACCTTCAACACTTCGAAGAAGGTCACGGACAGGTCATTGAGCATAGCACGCTGATGCGCCACATCCTGGGTGTCCATAATGTGTTTTGCGTGCGATTTTAATGTTGGCAGCTTTTGTTGCCAGGTTTTGGATTGTTGGGCGCTAAGCTTTGATATCGGAACCGCATCGAGTGCTTTTAAAAAAGTACCTGCCTGCTGGCTGGCCGTTTTTCCATCGCCCGTCACAAGTGCGTTTTTCATTTCGATATAGGCTTGTAAAGCGGCATCAAGATGACCTTGTGCGTTGAGAGCCGATGTGGTGAACATGCCTGCCCACAATAAGATGGTGTGAATGGATTTCATGATGGTGTGTGTTTATTGGTTTAATAATTCAATTGAAAAGCCGGCCTCCTTTACCTTTTTCATCACTTCTTCCGGCGTGATCCCCTCGGAGTGGACGGAAAGGATTTTGTCTTTGTTTTTGGTATCCACATCCCAGTGGCAGATGCCTTTCGCGTCGTCCAGTACTTTTGAAACGGTGGCTTTACATCCGTCGCAGTTGATGTTGGTTTTAAATTCGAAGGTTTTATTTAGAACTGACATGTTCATATAGTTTTAATGGTTATCGATAGCGCAAAGTTGGTCCTCTGCTGATTACATCTTGTTATATTATTATTCGAAAAGTTTGCATGATTTACGGACGCTTATTTTTTCCACCTCAGTCGGAGGCTGTTGCTCACTACGCTGACGCTGCTCATAGCCATGGCCGCACCTGCGAGCATAGGATTGAGCAGGAATCCGTTGATCGGATACAATATGCCGGCGGCAATCGGGATACCGATGAGATTGTAAATGAAGGCCCAAAACAGATTTTGCCTGATCGTATTGACTGTGGCTTTCGACAATCTGATGGCTTCGGGTATGCGGGTCAGATCGGATGACAGGATGGTCATCTTGGCTACATCCATGGCTATATCGCTTCCCTTACCCATCGCAATGCTGACATCGGCTTGTGCGAGCGCGGTGCTGTCATTAATCCCATCACCCACCATAGCTACCACCTTACCTTCAGATTGGAGTTGCTTCACAAAAGCGGCTTTTTGATCAGGCAGCACGCTGGCTTTATAATGTTTGATGCCTGCTTCCTTCGCCACTGCTTTTGCGGTCGCTTCATGATCACCGGTGAGCATGTATACATCGATACCTGCATCTTGTAACTCTTTTATCGCTGTACCTGATGTGGATTTGATTTTGTCCCCGACTGCAATAACCGCCTTTGCTTCTTTAGTGTCCGCAAACCAAATGATGGTGCGTGCTTGTGCTGCCCACAACTGAGCTTTTGCCGCAAGAGACTCACTGATACTTACATGATTTGATGCCAGCAACTTTTGATTTCCGACGTAATAAGTCACTTCTCCGATTTTTGCTTTGGCTCCGTGTCCTGTGATGCTTTCAAATGCAGATATATCCACATTAACATCAGTATGGTAATGTTTGACGATCGCTTCTGCCAGCGGATGTTCGGATTGTTTTTCGATGCTGACCAAAATGCTTTTCAGCACAGGATCATCGTCGGTCCATTCCGCTTCCATGACCATAGGTTTGCCTTCCGTGATGGTTCCTGTCTTATCCAGGATCACGGCGTTGATCTTGTTGGCGAGCTCAAGGCTCTCGGCATCTTTGATGAGGATTCCTTTTTCAGCACCCTTACCAACACCCACCATGATCGCTGTTGGTGTAGCGAGGCCCAGCGCGCAGGGACATGCGATCACCAGCACGGTAATCAGCGCAAGAAGTCCTTGTGTGAAAGCGTGCTCGCCTCCAAAAATATTCCAGGCGCCAAATGCAAGCAGGGCGATGAGGATCACTACCGGAACAAAAATGCCAGCGATCTTATCGACCAGTTTCTGCACCGGTGCCTTGCTGCCCTGCGCATCCTGCACGGTCTTGATGATGTGGGCCAACATCGTATCACGTCCGACTTTCTCTGCCGAAAAACGGAAACTTCCCTTTTGATTGATGGTCCCGGCATACACGGCATCATCGGCTTTCTTCAGCACAGCAATGGGTTCACCACTGAGCATACTTTCATCCACGTAGGATTGTCCTTCAGTGACACGTCCATCCACCGCGATTTTTTCTCCGGGCTTGACCAGGATGGTATTTCCGATCTGCACTTGTTCGATCGGAATTTGTTGCTGATGTTCACCGGCATGGATCACCGTGACCATCTTAGGCTGAAGGCCCATCAGTTTCTTAATGGCGGCAGACGTATTGTCTTTGGCTTTTTCTTCCAGCAATTTTCCAAGCAGGATAAAAGCAATGATGACGGAGGCTGCTTCAAAATAAACATGGGCCTCCAATCCCCTTGTGTGCCAGTAGTGCGGAAAGACGGTGTTGAATAAACTGAACACATACGCGGTGCCTGTACTCAAGGCCACCAGCGTGTCCATATTAGCCGAGCGATGCTTTGCCTGTTTCCATGCGTGAATAAAAAAGTCCCTGCCGAGGATCAGGATCACGGGTGTGCTCAGGATCCACATGATGATATTGGCGTAAGGTATGTGGTGGAAAAACATGGCTACGACCACGACCGGAACTGACAAGCCGAGGGCCCAGTATGTTTTTCTTTTCAGAGCGATGTATTGCTCATGACGGAGGGTCTCCAGATTGTCACTGGCGGCAGAGGTTTCATCAATCACCAGATCATACCCGATGCTTTGCACGGCCTTTCGCAGATCTTCTGTTCCGACGACACCGGGGACATATTCGACCATCACAGTCGCGGTGGCAAAATTTACGTTGGCTTCCACGACACCGGGGAGAGAAGAGATGATGCTGCCGACACTCACTGCGCATGACGCACAGGTCATTTGCAATACCGGGAATGTTTTTTTAACAGTCGTGACACCATACCCGAGTGATTTAATGGTTTTGACTGCTTCCGATACGGCTTCTGCCTTGTCTGTGCGGAGAATGGCGCGTCGGTTGTTGAGTTCAACTTTATGATCACTCAATCCCTTTACCTCGCTGAGGCCCTTGTCGACGATGAGGACACAATGTTCGCTTTCGACGCCTTCGAGCGGGAGTACAACTTCTTCCTGATGGTTTGCCATGACGTATAATGATTTTACATGACAAAATTCGGCCCGGGAGAGATAGGAGTTGTTACATGATTTTGGGGAATCGTTACATGATTTAGGGCGCTTCAAATAACTACCAAAAGGAGAGCAATAACTATTGTAATGGTTGACAATCAAAGCGAATTAAAAATGGTCCTTCTGATGATCCTCCATCATGCGCAATCCATAATCCCGAATGATGGTGATCAGTTTTAAGATCTCCTTCCCCTTTTCCGTCAAGGCATATTCTGTTTTAGGCGGCACGACCGCATAGACTTTCCGGCTGATATAGCCGTCTTCTTCCAGTTCGCGCAATTGGGTGGTCAGCATCTTGTCGGAGATGTGCGGGATGTCCTTGCGCAATTCCCCATAGCGCATGACCTGGTCCTTGAGCCGCCAGATGATCGGTGCTTTCCACGTACCTCCGATCTGTTCCATGACCAACTGGACCGGGTTGTAATACACTTTTCCTTTGTATGTAAAATCAGGCATTGTTCTATTGTATTGATTTACAATATACTTTCCAAAAAGTATGTATCACACTTTTGGGTTAAACTCTTTACAAAGGTAGGTATACCCCGCAACTTTGCCCCATCATTCATTTTTACAAAACCACTCATTATGTCAACGTCATTTTATTCCATACTTTTTTTGATGATGGCCTCCATCGGCTTGTCCGCACAAACGGCAGGCGGACCATCTCCTGCTAAAACCAGCAGCAACATCAAGGAGGTCAATCAATACGTCCATTTCCACGGCGCTCCCGCCAAAGGCAAGATCCTGATGGTCGCCAGTTCGCCAGGCGTGAGCAAACAAACAGGTTGGCCCATCGGATTCTGGGGCGCTGAACTCACCCATCCACTGCATGTATTCCAGGAAGCGGGATATGAAGTTGAACTCGCCTCCACGGAAGGCGGCAAGATCGTGATGGATGGATATTCCAATCCGACCGATGCCAGCGGTTATAGCGCGGGAGATGTCATAACACTCGGCTACATGCAACAAGCATGGTTTAACACGATGCTTGAAAACACGAAAAAGCTGAGCGATGTGGATCCTAAAAACTATGATGCCATTTTCCTCGTCGGCGGACAAGGACCGATGTACACTTTTAAAGGAAATAAAAACCTCCAGCAACTGTTCGCTGCATTTTATGAATCAGGAAAACCAAGTGCGGCCGTATGTCATTCCGTTACCTTGCTCCTCGAGACTAAAAAATCAAATGGTGATTTATTGGTGAAAGGAAAAACCTGGACGGGATTTGCCAATGCGGAAGAAGACTTTGCGGATCAGGCGGTAGGTATGAAAATCCAGCCTTATAGGATAGAAGATGAAGCCAGGAAATTGTCAGGCACCACCTTTAAAGTAGCGGCTCCATTTAGCTCCTATGCCATCCAGGATGGAAACCTGATCACCGGGCAACAACAAAACTCAGGTGCGGCCGCGGCTGAAATGGTAGTCTCCTTATTGAACAAGTGATGCGGCGCGGAATCCTCAAAAAGCTGATGACCCTGACGGCACTGCTGATCGGTAGTGTCGTCACGGCTCAGTCTGTAGAATACTATGTGGGCCACCAGCGCATGGGGGTGGACCTGATGTGGTATAAATATTTCAAAAACGCAGAAAGCAAGTCAACCCCTTTCCTGTTTTTTAGTCGCAACAGGGCGAATGTGGATTATGAACAATCACCTACCGCATTCGGCAGCACGAACGCAGTGTCCTACAATTTCAAAAATGGTATCGGTGTGGTGAGCGTTGCCTCATTTGTGAATACAGGTTTTGTTCCCAAAGCGGGAGTCCAGTATGTCAAAATCAAAGGCAGTTTTCTTTTCTTTGGATGGTTGGTTGCTGATCTGAAGCAGGAAGGCAATGTGGATCTCTTTGGATTATTTCGGTTGACGCCGGAGATCCATGAGCATTGGAAAGCTTTTATACAGGCCGAGTTGTTTCCGGTCTATACGCCTTCGTCCATGAACTGGAGCCTCACCGAGCGATTTCGTCTGGGCGCAAAATATCATGCGTGGGCAGCGGGGCTGATGATGGATTTCAATCAATCCGGTACAAATGAATTTGTCACCACCAATAACATCGGTGGATTTGTGCGGTATGATTTCTAAAATTATGATGGCCATTTTGGTTTCTAAATAACTTTTCACAAACAGATTTGAATCAAATGAATATTGCGATTATCGGAACGGGAAATGTAGGTGGGGCTTTGGCCACACAATGGGCGAAGAAAGGCCATCATCTGTATCTCGGTGTGCAGGATCAGAGCCGCTTCAAAGGACAGGCCTTGCTTGAACATCCAAATACGTCCGTTCACCCGGTTAGGGAAGCTGTGGCCAATGCAGAGGTGATCCTCATTGCCACTCCGCCTACGGCCATCTTTGAGATCATCGATCAGATGGGTGACGTCTCAGGCAAGGTGATCATCGATGCTACCAATAGTGTGATGAAAAAACCGGATCCGTATCCGACCGCTTATCATTGCCTGGCGGACAGGACCAGTGCGGACATCGTCAAGTGCTTTAACACAACGGGGTATGAAAACATGCTCAACCCGGTGTACGGCGATGTGGCTGTTGATATGTTTATGGCAGGAGATAGTGTCAAGGCAAAAGAAGTAGCCCGTCAATTGGCCCTGGATTGTGGATTTGCGGATTGCATCGATTTTGGAAAAGCAGACAAGGTGCAGCTGCTCGAGCAATTTGCATTATCGTGGATTAATCTGGCGATTATGCAGGGGCATGGAAGAGGAATGGCGTTTAAAGTAGTGCGGATATAAAGAATTATCTCCGCTTCTTTGCGAATTTATTTCGGGTAACATCCTGCTTTCAATGTTGAGTTTCCGGCATATTATTTAATGTCCATGTGATAGCCTTTTCCTTGGTGGCCCTGAAGATGGTACTATGCTGTTCTGCTGGTTCGGGCGAATAGGTCCATATCAACTGATCATTGTTCCGTTCCTTTAAGACTGCGGCGAGTTGACTTGTCGATTTCACAATATCCTTTGCATCGGAACTTGCAAACCAAAATGTTTTCGCCTTACCTGAATTGTTGGCCAGGTATTGAGTGGCGTTTTTCACAAGGTACATATTGTTCCACCAGAGCGATGGATCGAATGCGATATAAAAATCAAACATGTCCGGTTCCAGCAGAAATGTCTCCGTGACAAACAGTCCGGCCAGGGATTCTCCAATGATGCCCTTGCTTGTGTTTGTTCGATAGCGCTTGTTGACTTCTGCAAACAACTCATCCCGCACAAACGCTCTGAATGAAGCTGACTCCCCTACCACCGGTGCAATTTTCTTATCCTTCTTCACTTCCGTGGGTCCTGTCAGGTCCCTGCGACGTTGTGTGTTCTCTATGCCCACCAACAAAATGGGTTCGATCTTATCGGCCGCAATCAACTCTGACAGCGTATTGGCGATATGCGGAAAATCTTCCTTTATGCCGCCATCCAACATATACAACACCGGGAGGGCGTCTGCATTTTCAGCATACTCCTTTGGGATCCAGACATTGATTGTCCGGAGTTCCTTCACTGCCCTTGACTCGATGGTAAACGAATCATGTTCTGGTATCGGGTCTGTGATTTGTTGCGCGGCCACGCCTGCAGACAATGACAACAAGAGGAGGATGCTCAGCAAGACGATCTCTGATCTCTTCATAGGGGTGCAAGATACAAACTGCGGCTCTGCGCGATGAAATAGGCAGAAGGGCGGAAAAGGCGGAAGGGCGGAATAGAATCGATAAGCATAACTGCGGCTCTGCGGCTCTGCGCGAGATAATCGTGAAAAGGCAAACGTTGCGTCGTTGCGCGATCAAATAGGTAGAAGGGCATCTAATATTTTCAGAATTTCCCTATTATTGTTAGGCTTTGATTCCTTGAATACAATCAGATCAAATGCCAAAGCGGATTTAAAACAGAAACCCATTCTCCTATGCTTGAAGGTTATACCAACAATGAAATGCTCTTCCGGAAGTGGCAGCAACTCAAGGTGTCCAAAACACAAGTAATGGAGGAATTGATCCAACACCGTTTGTCCGCCGAAGACATCGCCGCTATTTGGGATAAGTATTGCAAGTACTGCATTGACAGGCGCAGCACGCAGGGATGGACCTGGATGGGTATCGGTGGTTTCATGGGGTTATTGAGTTGCGTATTGACGATGATTGATCCCATGCCTGATCTTCGGTGGCTGTTTATGTATGGGTTTACGACTGCAGCGGTGTCGATCGCGCTTTATGGGTGTTATCTGGTGATGGAGAAGCCAGATGGTGAAGAGGGGTAAGCCTCAAATCAAGGCTATAAAATTCTTCTCTGTCGTTCCGGTTTAAAGAAGCATTAATAAGGGGGGCCAGGCTTAGACATCCTCGACTTTCATCAAATGAATAGCAATGTCCTCCTTTCAGCGTTAACATTCACTCCACAATTTTCCAATACGAATCTTTTCGCACAACGTTACCGTCTTTAAACTCCCATAGATCACAGCCCCTCACCTCAACACGTATTCCTGTAGGGGTCGTACCTGTAAGCAACCATTCCGACACGCCCCTGGAGCCATCTGCAGCGACCCAATGCCGGTCATCGCCATAGTGAACATCCGGCAATGTACTAAACCGGCTTGCCAGTGCCTTACGTACTTCTTCCTTTCCAAAGAACCGCTTACCCCAGGGATCGGGACCTCTCGGAAAATCAAACGAACAATCCTCCGCGAAATATTCCATAATCGCATCCAGGTCATGGCGATTGAAGGCATTGAGGATTTCCTTTAATGTATCTGTATTAACAGTCATGTCCATACTGTTTGAAAGTGATTGGCTTTGCTCACCGGGGATCCTGGCTTCGCATGCATGGAGAAGCAGCAAGAGGGTCAACAAGGCCGGGAAGAGAAGCGTGCGGGTCATCGGTTATTCCTTGTGGAATCAATATAGTGAAAATTCGCGAGAATTGCGGCGAGAAAATCGTGAGGCGCGGTTGGTGAGCTGTCGCACTTGGTTGCGCGCAAGGAAGTCGAACCATGAGGCGTCAGTCGTGAGGAGAGGAGATTTGAATTCGTGAAAATTCGCGTGAATTCGCGGCGAGAAAATCGTGAGTCGTGAGTCGTGAGGCGTCAGTAGAGGAGATTTGAATTCGTGAAAATTCGCGTGAATTCGCGGCGAGAAAATCGTCAGTCGTGAGTCGTGAGGCGTCAGTAGAGGAGATTTGAATTCGTGAAAATTCGCGTGAATTCGCGGCGAGAAATTTTAGAGCGCAGGATCTTTTTCGTTCATGCTTCTATCTTTTCGGCAACTTCGACAAACTGATGAACCAAATCCATGACTTCGCTTCTGTCGTTTCGGCTCCGCTCAACGACCGTAATTCCAGCCGAGAAGCGAGTTCCTTT
>CAZYHJ010000069.1:0-17851 GCA_964646645.1 uncultured Saprospiraceae bacterium
TCAGGCTGCTGCTCTGCCACCTCAGTAGTCGGAGCGTCAAACCAACCTTGCCACAAACCATAGTGGCCGGTCGTACCTGGAGTAAAGTAGGCATCAAGGCGTGGATCGTTATTTTCCTGTAACCACAATACCAGGGTACGGCTACCTCTGAGATTGGTCTTTACATTCAACTGCCTGGCGTTGGACTCATACAAAGGATTACTCTTGTCAGGCAAATCAGTGAATACATCAATCTTGGCATCTTCGGAAAGGAATGTTGCATTGGCCAAAAGATCTGCGATAGCAGCCTGGGCACCTGCGTTATTCACCTTCGTTTGACGAAGCCACAATTTTAGCTTGAGCGTATTGGCAAAAGCTTGCCAGGCAGCAACCTGACCAGCTCTGTCATAGGATCCAAAAATAAAATCTGATGAAACCTGTGCAACACCTGGTCCTGCGAAATCCTGGGCCAAAGCGTCATCCAACCGTGTAATCAGACTGGCATACACGTCAGCACCATTGTCATAAGCAGGTGCTACGACACCATTCTCACCGCCTAAAGCTTGTGAATAAGGGATCTGGTCATACCAATCGGCCATGATCTGGTAAGTGTAGGCAGACAGACAAACGGCCATCAGGTTAAGGTTCCAGTTTCCTGTAGCCTTCGCCTCAGCTTCAATTTTAGCAAGGTCAATCAGGGCTCCGGCATACATTTCCTGCCAGGCCACCTGATAGTCCAGACGGGTAAGGTCATACCTGTCTTCATCACGGTACTGACTGGCCACGTGACTCTGTGTCCAGTGTTGCGCCCAAAGGCCCCCTACAACGGCGTAATCAGCGTTAAGGGCTGTGGCTATGTTAAGTTCTACAGATGGCAAGGTCAGCGCAGCAGGCACGCTGCTGGGATTGTTCGGATCATCATTGATGTCAAGATAATCATCACAACTGACCAGGCTCATCACAAGGGAAAAGCCAAATAACAGTGCAAATATATTTTTCATGTTTCTTGATTTAAGTTTGAATTAGAAGCCTAATTTCAGTGCTACACCATAGGAAGCAGAGGTAGGCAATCCACCAAATTCTCCCAATTGTCCGCCGATACCTGTTCCAAAAGTTGAACCTTCAGGATCCACGAAGTTGTTTTCTTCAGGTGTCCACAATGCGAGGTTACGACCATAGAATGTAATGCTTGCATTACTCACCTTAACCATATTGGTGACTTTCGTTGGAATATTATAGGTCAGCGACACGTTCCTGAGCTTGAAGAAACTACGATCAATGACGTGGTTTTCTTCAGCAGCCAGGATAGAACCCCAATATGTAAATACATCTGCGCGGGTTACAGGATTGAGGTTTTCACTGAAGGTACCGTCTCCATTATCAACCACTGAGTTCGGTATGATAAATGGCTCACGATCGTTGTATGAAGTCAACCATGCATTTCCTACGAAGTAGTTCAAGCGGGCAGTGTAAGAATAGAACACGCCGCCCTTGCGATAATCACCATTAGCACTAATAGAGAAAGCTCCGATGTTCAGCGAAGTTCCAACACCAAGGAGGTAATCTGGATTGATAGATCCATGATACTTTGGATTAGGATCTGAAACAGGCAATCCAGCATCATCAACTACAGGCTGACCTGCTTCGTTGTATAATGCTCCTGCAGAATATACACCACCAAGTGGCTTACCAACTTCAGCAACAAGATTTACACTATATGCATTGTTAATAATCAGGCGTGTGGCATCTGTTTCACCAAGTGAAAGAACTTCGTTCTTATTCTTTGTGTAATTGACAAACACATCCCATGACCAGTTACGGCCCTTTAATGGAACTGCATTAATGCCAAGCTCTATACCTGTGTTCTGAACTTCTCCAAGGTTCGTCACCTGACGGGTATAACCGGAAGATGGTGCCAACTCAACATCGATGATCTGGTCAGATGTTCTGCGGTCATACCAGGAGAAGTCGAAACCAAGTCGGTTGTTAAAGAACCGGATATCCGTTCCAAATTCCACCTCTGTGGTCAACTCAGCCTGCAGTTCCGGATTACCCAAACGGTTACCAGACTCAAATCCATTCTGTCCGGCAATAGGGAAAGATAACTGAGCAAATCCACCCTGAGCCACACCTGGAACATAAACAGGTTTGATCAGGTAAGGATCAGTATCATTACCCGCAAGAGCGTAAGCTCCTCTGATCTTCCAGAAAGAAAGGAAGTTTCCGGATGGAATCAACTTTTCTGTAAGAATAGCTGATACGGAAGCAGATGGGTAGAAGAAGCTATTATTTTCAATCGGCAATGTAGAAGACCAGTCATTTCTTGCGGTCAAGGTCAGGTAAATCCAATCGGCAAATCCCAAAGTGGCAGATGCATAAAGACCTACAAACCTTTCCTTGCGCTCTCCGTCATTAGATACCGGAGGATTGCTGGAGTTAGACAAATTGTAAAACTCAGGAATCGTAAGGTCCGTTACATATGAAGACACAAACTTGAAATAACGCTGGTTCAGGTTCATACCTCCGATAAGGTCGAGGGAAACAGAAGCTGATGGCAGCGTGTTATAACGACCAAACAAGTTGAAGTCAAGTTGTTCCGTATTGGTTTGTAATTCAGTGATCTTTCCGACTACATCATTAGCTGAAGAGTTTGGGGATCCTGGCGTGATGCGAATTGGATTACCCCAATCCAACAGGTTGCCGGAAGAAAAGTCCGTTCCTAACTTAGCCGTAACACCAAACTTTTGCGTAAACTGGTATGTAGCCCATGCGGAAGGAATGAAACGGTTTTCCTTGTACTCATTACCAGCCCTGTCAAGCACGAGGTATGGGTTAGAAGCATAAGGCGTATAGTAATTGTCCTGATTGTAGAATTTGTCATTAAAGTTGGCATAGTCAACAATCGCATGGTCACGTGGGATCTGCATGATCTCCTGAGCCAAAGTGGCACCGGCACCTGCATCATCACCCTGACCCGTGGCCACAGCTTCCTGCTTTTTGTTGATGTATTCCATACCTGCTCCGATGGTGAGCTTATCAGCGGTAAATTCGGTGCGGGCACCAAAATTATTCCTGTTGTAGGTATCCTTATCTCCTGGAATAATCCCGTTATCCTGTGTATTACCGTAAGAAACACGGAACGTCATCTTGTCTGTGCCTCCGGACATTGAAATGTTGTTTGAAAAAGACTGTCCTGGATCATAAAAATCACGGAGATTATCCTCTACCAGTGAATATGGTTTGATCAAACGGGAATTGTCCACTGTATTTCCCCAAAGACGATCCTTGTCATCAAACTTGGGTCCCCAGCTTCCGTTTTCATTCGTTGCCCATAAGCCTGACCATCCCTGGCCATAGGTATTTTGCATGTGCTGAACACGGTTTACAGTGGAATTTTCAAATGAACCACTGTAATCTACCCGAAGCTTTTGGCCCTTGGCACCACTCTTGGTGGTGATAAGGATAACACCGTTACCCCCTCTCTTACCATAAATGGCAGTTGCGGCGGCACCTTTGAGTACACTGATGGATTCGATATCCGCTGGGTTAATATCATTGCCCTGGTTACCGAAATCCTGAGACCTGTTAAAGTCGTCATTCGGATTAATCAGCGTGGTAGAAGAGGTATTGGTTCTGTTGTTGATGGGCACTCCATCTACGACGATAAGCGCGGTATTGTTTCCTGTGACAGAACCATAACCGCGAATAACGATTTCCGAAGAACCACCTGGTTGACCACTGGAACTCACATTCAAACCAGGCACCCTGGCCGCTAAGGCTTCAAAGGTCCGGTTGTTACTCGTTTCCGTGATTTCCTCATTAGATACTTCCGCAAATCCGTAACCAAGTACTTTGGATTCGCGTTTGATACCTAAACCTGTGACCACTGCGGCTTCAAGGGTGACCCCTTCAGCCAAAACAGCGTTGACAACGCTGGATGCACCGAGTTCAAGTTCCTGAGATTCATAACCGGTGTAACTGACTACGATCATGTTCTGCCCTTCGGGAACACTCAGCGCATAACGGCCGTCAAAATCTGTGACGGTACCTACGCTGGTACCCTTTACCAGCACGCTGGCCCCTATAAGGGGGGATCCGTCAGAACCCGTTATCGTACCGGTGATGGTCCTTTGTGCAAGAGCAGAGGCAACAGCACAAAACACCATTACAATGAGTAATGAAAGTCTTTTCATACTAATTCTGGTTTTGTTAAAGAAAGGTAATAGAAACAAATGTCTTAAATATTTCCTTTCAAAGGCAATATCCAATCAAAAGATTTTCAGCCTGCCCCGAAAGCAAGATATGTTCTGGAATAAGGGGAAAACGCCATCATTTATGTGAATGCTGCCTTGCCCGGAAAAACATCCTTTGGTAAAGGCGCTACAATAGCCTTAACAGTTTGTAAATCAATCCCTAAGAAATTATTAAGAATTTCAATGAAGAATAATAACCATTAGTCCGCTGCCTGGGGTAAACGCAACAAATGCCGGTACATGCCTATGGTGTTGGATAGTCCGAAGTATAAAGCATCACAAATCAAGGCATGGCCTATAGACACTTCAAGGAGATTAGGCAGATTTTCCGCATAAAACTTCAGGTTTCTGAGATTCAGGTCATGACCGGCATTCACCCCGATCCCAACTTCCTGAGCTCGCAGTGCCGCAGCCTTATGAGCTTCGACCGCTTTCAGCCGGTCATTTTCATACATCGCCGCATATGGTCCTGTGTAAAACTCCACCCGATCTGCTCCTGCCATGGCCGCTCCCTCCACCATCCCGGGAACTGGGTCAACAAAAATGGATACCCTGATGTCTTCGGCATGAAGCCTCGAAATGACCTCGGTCAAAAAGGAAACATTTTCCAATGTATTCCACCCGCCATCAGAAGTTAACGCATCAGGCTTGTCTGGTACCAATGTGCATTGATGGGGTCGATAATGAAGGACTTCCCGCATAAATTCGTCGGTAGGATTTCCCTCAACATTAAGTTCCGTCCTGACTACTTCTTTGAGTGCCGGAATATCACTGTACCGGATATGACGTTGATCCGGACGGGGGTGGATGGTGATACCCTCCGCACCAAAGGCCTCACAATCCATAGCTACTTTAACAAGGTTTGGAAGATCTCCTCCCCTGCTATTCCTGATCAGGGCAATTTTATTGATATTGACACTGAGGCGAACATGTTGTTTATTCATACAACTGATTTCACGGATACTGTTTAGTTAACTAGCGGGGAATACCTATTTTGCGCAAAAGTATGGCATGAATCGGTATGATCACTTCATAAGATTGCTTGTCCTTGTCGGTTTTGTATCTGCCGGAATGGTGCTGACCGCGCTCGTGAGTGCTGTCATCATGCTATTAAACGGGTGGAGCCTCCCTGAGTTAATGGCCCTGGATCAGGGAAGCCTTGCTGACATGTCACCGGCCTTAACCAGGATGTTGTTAGCTTGCCAGCACATGCTCTTTTTTATTTTACCAGGGATTGCGTTCAGCTTGCTTTTTTATCGACCTCAAACCTTGAAAAGCCTTCATCTCGACCATTTTGGCCATTGGAAGCTTTTGGTGCTGGGACTCCTTTTTTTGTTGGCCTCTTATCCGCTCGTCAATCTGAGTTATCTTGTCAATGAGGCAATACCACTTCCCTCATGGGCATCTTCGCTTGAAGATCAGGCCCAGGATACGCTTGAGGCCATTTTAAAGATGGACAATCCATTGATATTTTTAGCCAATCTGTTACTCATTGCAGTATTACCCGGGATAGGTGAAGAACTGATCTTCAGGGGCATCTTGCAAAAAGAGCTTTCTGGATTATTCAGGAATCCAATTGCGGGCATTTGGGTTGCCGCATTTATTTTCAGTGCGATACACCTCCAGTTTGAAGGATTCCTTCCACGTCTGGCTTTGGGCGCAGTCCTGGGATATCTGTTTTACTGGACCAATAACCTTTGGATTCCTATCATTGTACATGCATTCAATAATGGTCTCCAGGTCATACTGATATACGCCATGGATTTGGATATTTCTACTTTTGATGAAACCGGCAGTGACCAGTTAAAATGGTGGATGTTACCCTTATCTGTCCTGGTGATGTATGCTATCTATTCAACGCTGATCAAATACCGTAATGGCCCTCAACAAGTCTGAGTTTGTAACCCGGTCCATTACAGGATTATGCATTGGCGCCGTATCTATTGGCGCGATTGTCTTCTCTGTCTATTCCTACCTGGCATGGCTGACCATCATCGCCGGCTTCAGTGCCAGGGAATATTTAAAACTTGAAAGACAGAAACTTCCACCCGTGCTGGAAACAATGATACCCATATTGATAATGGGGGCCACTTTGCTTACAGGCATTAGTTTGATTCGCCAGTGGCCTGTTGTATTTTCGCTGGCCATCATACCCCTGATCATTTCTTTAATATCTGGCATTTTGCTTTTTATAACCAAAGAAATAGAAGCACTGATTGCCCAGGTCAAATCATTTCAAGGCGTTATGGCTTATATATCCCTCGGCATACTGAGCGGATTGGTTTTTCTCTTTGAAGACTATGATTGGAAATTTATTTTGTTACCGGTCCTTTTAATTTGGGTAAATGATATTATGGCTTACATCATTGGCTCCAAATGGGGGAAGCATAAAATAGCACCCTCCATTTCACCTGGAAAAAGCATCGAAGGCACGGTCGGAGCAGGTATAATTACCGCGATTACAGGGTTTGCGTTTACCATGATCTGGACCGAAATACCTTTTATGTATCCGGTTATACTGGGCCTTTTTGTTCCATTCTTTGCCCTTGCCGGTGACCTTTGGGAGTCCGCACTTAAACGACATGCGGGTGTAAAGGATAGCGGAACGATTCTCCCCGGGCATGGCGGCTTCCTGGACAGATATGATTCGCTGCTGTTTGTCATGCCATTTTCAGCGCTGGCTTATTTTATCTTTGTGTTATGATTTATCGTTTACATCGGGAAGGGGGCCTTTACCTGGGATGGACATTCCCTGCCTTCGTCCTCAGCCTTTGTCTGGCCTACTTCTATCCATCGATACTGACCTTTATCCTGGCCGGCATCACCCTCTTCTTTCTGGTCCTGTTTATCATATTCTTTCGCAATCCGAGACGGATGCATGGGACAAAGAATACGGACCTGATCATAGCACCCGCTGACGGAAAAGTGGTGGTCATCGAACATACGTTCGAAAAAGAATTCCTTCAAACGGATTGTATTCAGGTGTCCATCTTTATGTCTCCGGTCAATGTGCATGTCAACCGGAGCCCAATCACAGGTGAAGTCGTTTATGTAAAATATCATCCTGGAGAATACCTGGTCGCCTGGCACCCTAAATCATCAGAACTCAACGAACGCAACACAGTAGCGATCCGCCGAAAACAACATACGATTCTGTTGCGTCAGATTGCAGGCAAGGTGGCCAGAAAAATTGTTTGTTACACCCGGGTCGGCAATCCCTTGAGTCGCGGAGAAGAATTTGGATTCATCAAGTTCGGAAGCCGTGTGGATGTTTTTCTTCCTTCAAACTGTGAAATCCTGGTCAAAATAGGGGATACAGTAAAAGGGGGCATTTCAGATATCGCCCGCTTTACAGACCAATCTGCAGAAGGTTAAACTACGCTGTTAGGACGCTTTTAGGTTCCTGATTTTACCTCAGGCTTCATTTGCGGAAAGAAGATGACATCCTGAATAGAATTGGAATTGGTCATGATCATGGCCAACCTGTCCATACCAATACCAAGTCCTGCCGTTGGAGGCATTCCATATTCCAATGCCCTGAGAAAATCTTCATCCAACACCATAGCTTCATCATCCCCACGCTTACCTAGTTCCAATTGTTCTTCAAATCGGGCCCGTTGATCAATAGGATCATTCAGTTCGGAAAAGGCATTACAGATTTCCTTTCCATTGCAGATAGCCTCAAATCGTTCGACAAGTCCGGGTTTTGTCCTGTGCTTCTTAGCCAGTGGAGACATTTCGACCGGGTAATCCGTGATAAACGTTGGTTGGATGAGATGAGGTTCGCAAGTCTCACCAAAAATCTCATCAATGATCTTTCCTTTACCAAGTGAACCTTCAATATGAATTTTTAATTTCCTGGCGGTATCTCTTAATTGGGCCTCATCCATCTCGCTGATATCTATGCCGGTGAAATGATGGATGGCTTCAAACATGGTAAATCGTTTCCAAGGCCGCTTGAAATCAATAACATGATCACCAACGGTGACTTTGGTGTCCCCATGCATATCTAAGGCTACTTTCTCCACGACTTCTTCTACAAGATTCATCATCCATTCGTAGTCCTTGTAGGCCACATACAATTCGATCTGCGTAAACTCCGGATTGTGAAACCGGCTCATACCCTCATTTCTAAAATCCTTGCTGAATTCATATACCCCTTCAATCCCCCCGACAATCAGTCGCTTGAGATATAATTCATTGGCGATCCTCAGATACAGGGTCATATCCAATGTATTGTGATGCGTCTTGAAAGGTCTTGCCGCCGCACCGCCATACAATGGCTGAAGAATCGGAGTCTCTACTTCCAGGTACCCCTTTTCATTGAGGTAATTGCGCATGGTATTATACATCCTGGACCGGTTCTCAAATACTTTCCTTGTCCCCGGATTCACCACGAGATCAACATACCGTTGCCGGTATCGCTGCTCCGGATCCGTAAACGCATCATGCGCCACCCCATCGGCATCAATCTTGACCACAGGTAGCGGACGAAGGGATTTGCTCAACAGTATGATTTCACTGGCATGTATGGATATCTCACCTGTCTTGGTAATGAACGTGTATCCTTTTACGCCGATAAAATCTCCCAGATCCAGTAAATGTTTAAAAACCTGATCATACATCGTCTTATCCTCGCCCGGACAAATCTGGTCCCTATTGATATAAACCTGAATCCGGCCACTGGTGTCCTGAATCTCCGCAAATGAAGCCTTGCCCATAATCCGTGAAGACATCAAACGACCAGCCACGGTGATATCCTGAAAATTCCCGGCTTCAGGGCTATAATCCCGCTTAATATCAGCAGCATATGCATTGACCGGAAACAAATCCGGGGGATAGGGATTGATCCCTAAATCAATAAGTTTTTGCAGATTTTGTCTCCTGATGATCTCCTGTTCCGAAAGTTGGGCCATGATTAGGTTTTGAATCAATGAACCGCAAAAATAATTGTCCTTGACACATATATGGCTTTTCTCATTTGAATAAGGAATTGGCTTTAATTTTCAGACCTTAGCCCCTATGCCCGGAATTCAACCCTTGTACGCTGAAATCCTGCTTCCGCTCGCCCTGGATAATACCTATACCTATGCTGTGCCAGAGCACCTTATGGCAAATGCAGCATTTGGAAAACGTGTGGAAGTTCAATTCGGAAGCCGGAAAAGATATTCAGGGCTCATCGTGCAACTCGGCGTTCCGGCACCGGCGTATAAGACAAAAGAAATCGTCAGTGTATTGGATGACCATCCGATCATCGGGCAAAATCAATACACACTTTGGAAATGGATGGCAGGCTATTATTGCTGTACACTTGGCGAAGTGATGAAAGCGGCATTGCCCGGTGCCTTAATGCTGTCCAGCGAGACTATTATTCGTTCCTTACCGGTGAATGAAGATGACTTGCTTCAACTGAATGATACGCTTTACTCCCTTTATAATGCCATTGCCTCCAGATCCTCCATTACGCTGGAGGATCTGCAGAAATCCACCGGCCTGAAAGTGCTTTATCCCCATGTGGTCACGCTGTACCAATTGGGCATGATCCTCGTCCTTGAAAGCCTTGAAGAAAAATATACCCCTAAGAAAATTAAACGCATAGGCCTTCATCCATCCTATCAATCAGAGGAGGGCTTACAGCTCGCGTTAACCACCGCAGGAAATTCAGAAAAGCAAACGGAATTACTTCTGAGTTACCTGGCACTGGCCGGAAAAGACTTCAATCTTGTTGCACCCGATGCGCTAATGGAAAAATCCGGGGCCGGGAAATCAGTGCTTCAATCTCTCATAAAGAAAGGGGTACTGGAGGAAAAGTCGATCATGGTCAACCGAATGGACCAGGGTTACAAGGAAGTTAAGCATGAACCCTTTCAGCTTTCACAACTTCAGCACCAAACACTAAATAACATACGTGCCCATTGGCAATCAAAAGAAGTGGTATTACTTCATGGCGTGACCGGCAGTGGAAAAACGATGTTGTATATTGAACTGATACGCGACATCATGGATACAGGCGGCCAGGTGCTATATCTGGTGCCTGAAATTGGAATGAGTGTCCAGTTGGTCAGCAGGCTGAAGTCCTTTTTTGGCGATAAAATCACAGTAGCGCATTCAAGACTCAATGAAAACGAACGCGTGGATGTATGGAATCAGGTGCAGCAGGGCATCCCACTGATTGCCGCTGTCCGATCCGGAATTTTCCTTCCTTTCCAAAACCTGAAACTCATCATTGTGGATGAGGAACATGATGCCAGTTACAAACAACAGGATCCCAATCCAAGATATCATGCACGGGATATGGCCATTCTTTTGGGAAAAGAATACAAAGCAAAAGTACTGTTGGGTTCGGCCACCCCATCCATAGAATCCTACTACCATTCGGAACAAAAAAAATATGGCCGGGTGGAATTGATGGAGCGATATCAGGGACTGGAACTTCCGAAAGTGACCCTGATCGACAGGCGCAAAGACAAATCTTCTGCTGGTGTGATGTACAGCCATTCGCTGATCGAAGAAATAAAAAAGACACTCGCCAGAAAAAAACAAGTCATTATATTTAAGAACAGACGAGGTTATGCTCCGGTATTAAAGTGCAGTGTTTGTGAATGGGTGGCGGAATGTCATCAATGCGATATCTCCATGACCTACCACAAAGGAAAAAATGTGCTTTCCTGTCATCTATGCGGCACGACACGTCCGATTGTCAGTATATGTCCTGCATGCGGTTCGCCCCGATTAAATTTAGAAGGGCATGGCACGGAAAAAATAGAGGATGAACTCGCTACCGTTTTTCCCGAGGCAAGGATCCATCGAATGGACCTTGATACGACACGTCATAAAAACAGCACCGAAAAACTTATTGACGCATTTGAGCAAGGTAAAATTGATATCCTGGTAGGTACTCAAATGGTCACCAAGGGACTTGACTTTGATCATGTTGGGCTGGTAGGGGTGATTGATGCAGATCAGGCATTGCAGTACCCTGATTTTCGGGCTGTGGAACGTACGTTTCAGACGCTGGTTCAGGTAAGTGGACGAGCAGGAAGAAAATTTGAACAAGGGTTGGTCATGATCCAGACGTTTCAGCCTGCTCACCCTGTGTTCAAGGATATCATTCAAGGCGATTTTAAATCCTTTTATCACAGGGAAATTAAAGAACGGGAAATTTTCAGATACCCCCCTTTTTCAAGGCAGATTACCATTACCATCAGACACAAGGAAGCCTCTCTCAGCAGGGAAGCAGCAGAAATAATGGCCATTGAATTACGCGGAATGTTTAGCCACCGCATATTGGGCCCGGCTGTGCCATCTGTGGCAAGAATCCGAAACCAGTACATCCATGTGGTACACATCAAAATGGAGCGGGAAGGCAAAATAATTAAGGATGTGAAGGCCGCTATCAGACATTTTCAAACCAGTATTGTGCGTCTTAAATCGCTGTCCACCGTCAGGGTGAGCATCGATGTGGATCCTGCCTGAAATTATTTTAGGTTACAAGGCTAATAAGCTTTACTGAATCACAGCTATTAGACAGAATGATCGACATTCTAAGTGATTTGAAAAGTTGCTCAGTGACTGTAAAAAATAATATAGTAAGAATGAGAATAAAAAAGAGGCACTGGTCTCCCAATGCCTCTTCGGTAGTAGCGGGGGCAGGACTTGAACCTGCGTCCGCCTCAGGCGGATATGAGCCCGACTTATTTGTTGGGAAGTAGAACTCCGCGAATCCATGCCCTTCCTTGTCCTCCTTTTAATTCCTTTTCTCTCGCCATCGCGGCTGATTTCGTTTCATACGCTTCGGTGTGTATGATCCTCCATGGTCGGAACTGAATGGTCCATCCCTTCTTTCCCAACTCATTGTGCGATAAAAATCGCTGATCCAGATCAGATGTATATCCGATATAGATCTTATCATAGCTTTCTGAATAGAGGATGTAAACTGTGTACATAAGCGAATAAAAAAAGAGGCACTGGTCTCCCAATGCCTCTTCGGTAGTAGCGGGGGCAGGACTTGAACCTGCGGCCTTCGGGTTATGAGCCCGACGAGCTACCAACTGCTCCACCCCGCGATGTATTTTTAACAAACCTCTGTAGGTTGTTTATTATTCTCTTGAGACCGACGATCCGCCTCAGGCGGATCCACCCCGCGATATTTCTTGTGCCTGCTTCCAGGCGGGACGCAAATGTATGAAAACTATCTAACAAACCAAATTCGGAAATAATTCACTCCGGAAAAACAAAGATCGCAGGTGAACTATGCAGGCGTGTTTGTGGCTTTCTGGTCTGGCTTTGAGATTAACCCGCCCCAATCTGAACGCAATCTGACAATTTCTTCATTGATCCATTGCTGGGATTGCCTCAACAAAGTGAATGAATTATCACCGGTAATCACCTCACCAACCGACAGCCTGATATAGGTAACTGGCTTGGCCAGGTTTTTAAAATAGTGAACCGCCATGGTGTCGGTGTGATCCCAGTAATCATTGGTGCTTTTGTATTCAATGGCAAAAGGAACAATAGGTATGCCCAACTCGGCAGCAACATCAAAGGCCCCTTTTTGAAAGGTTGCAGTCAAAGGTTCTGCTGATGTTTTTCCTTCCGGGTAAATCATAATTGATTTTCCCTCAATCAACGCTTTGTGAATGGCTTCTTTGGTAGCGCTTCGACTTGTACGACTTTCCTTGTTAACAAATATAATTCCGGACAATTCCGCGCCCTTACCCATGAAAGGATAATTTCTCACATCAGCCCTGCTGACCGGGTTAGCCTCAAAAAAAGAAAGACAGACAAAAGGATCCAGTGAAGATCTGTGATTGCTCACAAACAGGTAATTGCGGTCTGTAGGAAATGTCCCTCTGACTTCAACTTTATAATTTAGTATAAAGACAAACAACCTGGACCAAAGTCTTCGAATCTTTAGCCTACACTTATACCTGGTCTTTTTCCCGGGGATAATTCCTGCCATCCAAACGGAGGCAAAGGCGAGGAAGGTGATAATCACTACAAAAAACAACCGTATATATCCACGGATTTTGTTTCCAGTCATGTCTTCGGGTTTAAAGGCGTTCTATGATAACAGCAGATGCGCCGCCACCGCCATTGCACAGCGTGGCTAACCCGTATTGTTTGCCTTGCCGATGCAGACCATGCAACAAAGTGGTGATAATACGATTGCCTGAAGCACCGAGCGGATGACCCAATGCGCAAGCTCCACCATTTACGTTTACCCGGTCATGGTCAACGTCAAGGACTTTTTCAAATGCCATAGTGACCACCGCAAAAGCTTCATTCACCTCAAACAAATCAATTTCCTGCATTTGAAGACCTGCCCTTTTCAAAGCCAACGGAGCGGCCAAAGTTGGTGATGTGGTAAACCAGAATGGATCCTGCTCAGCATCAGCATAAGCCACTACCCTTCCGATCGGTTTCAGTCCATACTTCTTTACAGCCTCTTCACTGGCAAGGATTAAAGCAGACGCTCCATCATTAATGGTGGATGCGTTTGCGGCAGTGACTGTTCCATCAGGACCAAAAGCCGGTTTCAGACCAGGAATCTTTTCAAAATCCACTTTAAAACACTCTTCATCTCTGCTGACCACCAAAGGTTGACCCTTACGCTGCGGAATTTCTACGGACACGATCTCGTTGGTAAAATGTCCTTCATTGGTAGCCTGTTGGGCCCGCTGATATGACATAATCGCAAATGCATCCTGAGCTTCGCGGGTAATGCCGTACTTCTCGGCGGTTTTGTCTGCACTAACCCCCATAGCGGAATGGCTATAGGCATCAGTCAGTCCATCTTTGGCCAATCCATCGATCATCTCCCCATGTCCGTATTTGAGGCCCCAGCGGGCGGACGAAATGTAATATGGAATATTCGACATGCTCTCCATGCCTCCAGCCACAATAATATCTGCCTGGCCTAATGCTATTGCCTGAGCCCCAAACATGACCGTCTTCATACCCGAAGAGCAGACTTTATTGATCGTAGTGCAGGGAACATTATACGGCAGTCCTGCCCCTAGTGCGGCCTGTCTGGCCGGTGCCTGGCCCAGGTTGGCAGAAACGACATTTCCCATAAACACTTCAGAGACCCACTCGGGGGAAACCTGACCCGCTTTTAATGCTCCTTGTATCGCTTTAGCACCAAGTGCCGTTGCCGACAGCCCTGAAAGCACCCCTCCGAAACTACCAATTGGCGTCCTGACAGCAGATATGATATAAACTTCCTTCATCATGTTTTTCCTTTATTGAAGTCACAAAACTATGGAATCGGATGTTAACGGCGCCATAACCCCGTTGAGCGCCATTTTACCCTTCATAATTTTGAAAAATAGTCTATGTTTGCACTCCGTTTTTACGGGTCACCACACCCACACCCACACTCACACCCACTCCGAATCGGGGTTATAGCTCAGTTGGCTAGAGCGCTTGCATGGCATGCAAGAGGTCAGGGGTTCGACTCCCCTTAGCTCCACAAAAAAGACTTCACTATCGTGAGGTCTTTTTTTTTTGCTCAGTTGGCTAGAGCGTGGCGCGGAACGCGCCAAGGTCAGGGGTTCGACTCCCCATGGATGCAACGTCAATAAAGCATTTGGTCAAATCAGTCCAAATCTGGCGGTTCCCTGAAGACTTAAATCTTAGAAAATATGCCTATACGTAATCTGGAGAATTACCTTACCTTTGGGAGGTATTGGAGACGTTTCGTTCAGCGACATCTTTTTGGACAAAGCCTGTTACATTGTTGAGCTGCGCACACTTCAAGTAATATCAAAACAACAACTTTTTAATAAATGAAACTTTTTGTCGCTAAACTTCCTCAGAGCGTTACGTCTGAACGCCTAAAGGCTATGTTTGAATCCTATGGCACCGTCATCGATGCTAAGGTAATTTCTGACCGGGATACCGGTATGTCCAAATGTTATGGTTTTGTTGAGATGGGCTCAGAAGAAGGAGCCAGGGAAGCCATTGAAAAAATGAATGGCATCCAATTGGAAGGCAAGGAAATTCTCGTAAAAGAATCCGATCCTGCACCCCGCTCAAATGACCGCCCCAGAAGCGGCGGACCCAGACCTGGTGGAAGACCGCCTTATAATTCCGGTGGTGGAGGGGACAGAAGATCCTCCGGCCCAAGACAAGGAGGTGGAGGTGACCGCTGGAACAGTGATGATCGCTCCAGATCGTCCAACCGCTACAACGATAACAGCGATCGTAACCGCAAAAGATACGATGATGACTTTGATGATAAACCAAGGAGGAAGCGAATCTAATTCCGCTTCATATTGAATAAAATAGATGAAAGAGGCTCATTACGGAGCCTCTTTTTTATTTACCCTTACCCTGAACCAGAATGACCAGCGTATAAAAGAGGATTTTAATATCGAGCATCAGCGACATATTTTCAATATACAGGATATCAAATTTCAATCGCTGCAGCATCTGTTCAATATTACTGGCATACCCATATTTGACCTGGCCCCAGGAGGTTATTCCCGGTCTCACCTTTAAAAGGTGCTTATAGTGGGGTGCCTGTTGCATGATCAGGTCAATAAAATATTTACGTTCAGGCCGGGGTCCTACCAGGGACATTTCCCCAATAAGGACATTCCAAAATTGGGGCAACTCATCCAGCCTCCATTTACGCATGACCGCTCCCCATGGAGTACAACGGTCATCCCCGTCAAATGAAAGTCGGGGAACATTTCCCTCTGCTCCGGTGTACATCGATCTGAACTTGTAAATCATAAATGGCTTCCCATTTAAACCGATTCGTTCCTGGGAATAAAACACAGGACCGCGAGAACTGAATCGCACCCTGATCATGATGTAAATTAAAAGCGGCGAGAGTAGGATTAATCCAAGCCCGCTGATCACTATATCCATAAGCCGCTTGACCAGCTTTTCCCAGTTAAGCATCAACCCCTGCCTGATTTCTATCAGCACGGCACCATAGAGATAATTCATCTTGACCGTACCTAACAGAATATCATACATATCCGGAATGATCTTTACCAATACTTCTTCATTGAAATCAAAGAGGGCATCCAATATGCCTTTCAATTTATTGTGCTCAGAAGTTTCTATGGCAATGAGCGCTTCCTCCACCTCATACTGCCTGATGATATCCGCCAACTGATCAATGTGACCCAACTTTGGTAGAAAGCCATCCAGTGCATTTGATCCGTGACCATCACTTTCCAGAAATCCAATTAACCGGTTACCAAGGCTCTTTTTTCTGCTGCTGATTTCCTCAAATAATTCAAGCGCTTTCAGATTGCCGCCGATGATAATTGTGGAGTAGGTGATCTTACCGGATCGAAGCTTACGGCTGGCGATCGTCAGGAACACCATACGCACCAATGCGGTGATGCTGAAGTGAAGCAGAAAAAGCCTGAAAAAAGACTGAACATAATCACTGACATCATCAGCCTGATCATCCAGCAGCAACGTAAAGAAGATAATGACTACTCCCGACAGACTGAGAAAAAATGTCCTCACCAAGGTAGTGAGCCGGGATAACCGATAGATGTCGCGATAACGGTCGAAAATCCAATAGAAGATAATCCATGCGAGCGGAACGATCACAAGCCCATACCAGAAATTGTGATCATCAAATACACCCTGTTCCAGTGTCTTTCCTTCGCCACGAGCCCTGAAATAATAGAACAAAGCCCAGGCCAGCATCGCCGCCATGAGGTCGGCACAGCCATAAAGGAACATATGGAATCTCCGCAACTGCTTCATTTCGCTAGAGATGCACCACCTTTATGTTGTCAAAATATATTTGCTGTTTTTCCTCACCATCACCGGTATAAATGGCCCTGAAGAGAATTTTATATCCGTCCAGATTTGAGGCTTTCAACCAATCCGTGAGATCAAGGTATAACATATTCCATTCAGCAGATGGGCTGGTGAGGTAGATAAACTGGTAATAACTCTCCCCCTGCAGAGAGCTGCCCAGCAAGCCAATACCAAACTCAACATCATTCTTATATCGCAATTCAAGATAGGTATCCTTGCCATCCGTAGGCAAATCCCCCATCACAACTTCATGAGTGACCTCAATAAAATAAGCTTCTTCTGACAAATCGATTTTACCTGAATACGTTCCCTCAAAGACATCGTCTGTCGATGGTACGAGCATACTCGCTGAGACTGTATCCCGGTCATCCGTAAATGGATTGGAGAGTTCGAAGTCAGCTATAAAACTGAATCCAGCCTGCGAACTATACCCAGTTCCAGGTTGAATCAAATGTGAAGAACCGGGTGAAACATCCAGGTTGATCGTATAGCCGGTAAACAAAGGGTACACGATGGCGTCCGCGGCGATTCCGTTATTCCTGATACCAGGTCTGCAGGTCAGTGTGGTGGCACCTTCACCATAATAATACACGTTGACCGGAGGAGCAAAAGCGCCCAGAAAATTTGAATTGGCATACACCCATACTTCATTGATCTCATTCATGCCCGATCCCTGGCCAGGTTGCGCCTGAAATGTGAAAGGCTCCACCTGAAACGTTGTTGGGATCGACTCTTCAGGATTGATAATATCACAAGCATGGAGGCCTGAGACGATTGTCACCAGGAGTAAAAATTTAAATATGTCTGAATTACGCCTCCTC
>CAZYHJ010000070.1:0-10642 GCA_964646645.1 uncultured Saprospiraceae bacterium
CTGAAAGCTCCTGCCTGCTTTTTATTGGGGTCCCTGGTTCCTGTGGGCTAGGAAGAAGAGGTAATATGATTGGTGTACACCTCACCGGCAGGTTTCCGAAACCAATACCAACTCTTCGTAAAGCCGGTATCAACCTGGAATCCTGCCTGGCAGGTGTATCTGGAAGCCCCTGATTTGGGTGTTATGCTCGAAAAAATTACTTTAATTAAACAAAAGACGACATTTTGCTCACTTAACCTTTGTTGAGCGATAGAGGCATCAAGACGGGGTAAAATTAGAGGCAGTAAATGAAACCGTCCCTCACCAGAAATGGTGAATTTTTATTAGAATTTTCTAATAAATCCACTTGTTCTCCATGGCCTTTTTGACCGCCAGCGCCCTGGAATGCACTCCCAGAGAGGCATAAATGGCCTTAATATGGGAGTTGATGGTGTTCTCGCTCAGGCTCATTTCCGTGGCCATCTGACTGGTGGTTTTGCCCTCAATGATACCATACAGGACGTTGATCTGCATTTTTGACAAGCCGGACCTCAGGGAAATCCTGGGAGGGGCCCCTTTTTGAAAGAGGTCCTGAAACCTGTTTTTTACGCTTTGGATGCGGTCAGCTATTGATACATCGGAAAAGAGCTTCATGATTTGTTTGGCGACCGAAGGGGTCAGATAGGCACCGCCTTCCAATATCATGCAAAGTGATTTACGCATGGATTCATGAGGCAGCTCAAAGGAAGAAAAATCCGATTTAAGCATGTACCCGTCCGCACCCAGACAAATCGCATTGAATACTTTCTGGTCGGCATCAAACATCGTCAACACCAGCACCTTTATATGCGGATGAGTTTGTTTGATCCGATACAGCGCGGCAAGGCCATCATCCTCCTCAAGCATCTGCAGGTCCATCAGGACCATATCCGGCTTATGTCGTTCAAGCGCCGTGGGAAGACCCCTGGGATCAGGAAAGGTGGCCAGGAGTTTAAATTCCTCTTTTAAGGAAACAAAAATGCATTCCAATTGCTTGCGCAAGGCAGGATCGTCTTCGAAAGCAATTAAAGTATGCATCATCAGGCAGTATGAAGGGCCAAAATAGAAAAGCCCCGGCGCATTTCAAATGTCCATGAAGCGTTTAACCCTTGAACGGAAAGCGGAACTCCGTTTTGGTACCTTTTCCCGGAGCAGATACTATCCGAAATGTGCCTCCAATACGTGATGCCCGGCGATGCATATTGGACAAACCGTATCCGGATCCTGTGAGTTCATTTTTCTGAACGGCTTCGGGATCAAAGCCTTTTCCATTATCCTCCACGGTAAGTAGTATGTTTTTATTTTCTCTGGAAATCACAACCGCTACACGACTCGCCTCCGCATATTTGGATATGTTATTAAACGATTCATTGCAGATGGAACAAATCTGATATCTGAACTCTCCCGGCAAAATAACATTACGTAATCCCGGCTCCACCTCAATCGAAAAATCAATCTGCGCTTTCAGAATCTGGGATTTGTCGTGCGTGATTTTTTGGACAATACTGGTCATGCGATCATTTTCAGGATCAATGGCCCATACCAGGCGTCGCATATTGCCCACAATACTCCTCGCGATTTGCGATATGGACGTGATTTGAGGATGTGAAATGCGTTCGTTCCGCTCCAGATCTTCCGCGGAGAGTACGATGGCGGTCAACCGGGACCCCACATCATCATGGAGATTCTCATATAGTTTAAGTCGCACCTGTTGCAGTTCCAGTTTTTTACTGAAACGCAGGTAGAAGATGTATCCCACAATGCTGAATGAAAATAATGCCACAAGCATATAGAACCACCATGTTTTATAATATGGAGGCCGGATCGTAATCTGCAATGTACGTGGAAGGGGATTGCGCAGGTCATCAACATTGAACGCATACATAATAAATCGATACGTCCCCGGAGGCATCGAAGGATAACGGATATGGTCTCCATTTTTGCCTTTCAGAAAATCTTCATCAAGGCCCTCCATTTTATAGAGGATGTTGTTGGATGCGGGAGCGCTATATTCCAAGGCATGGATACTGAAAGAAACCGTATTATTCCTGTAGGGCAATATTATGCTTCGCATATCCTCAAAATGCGTGGCTCCGGTCTCTTCACATTTCAATGAAGGGTCAGGAGACTTGTCATTCAGCAATAGGGAAGAAACATGAGGAATCGATGAGGTTTGTATGGGCTGAATACTATCCGGATAAAAGGAAGTGATTCCGCCAATTGTTCCAAAGCAAAAACGACCTGAACGAAGCTTACAAGCTGCTTCCGTATATGCGGTCAAGGGTAATCCATCTTCATGATTGTACGCATTGGTCAATCCCGTACCCGGATGATACGTGGAAATTCCATTGGTATGCCCTATCCAGGTATGGCCTTGCTCATCCGTCAGCAAACTAAAAATCGAAGTTGCCGGAAATCCGGTTTTCGGCGTGTGAATTTTCCGCAGTTGCAGGGTGGAGTCATCTACTTCAAAGAGGCCATTGTAAGCACCAAAGAGTAAGGTTTTTCCATCCGAAGATTCGGCCATTGCATTGAAAAATCCCTCCATCGGAATGGTGCCTATGCGTTTGAAGGAATCCAGCGTATAGATTTCAAATGCCTTGAGGTAGTTATTGAGCCATAACCTTTGTTTTTGATCAATAAATACCGGATAGTATAAATTTTGATCAAACTGTTCATCCGCCGATTTAATGTTAGGGACGCCCTTGTCTAAATAGGCTTCATAGAATCCCGGCAATGTTGAGGTAAAAAAAATATGTCCATTCGGTCCCGCAAAGGTCGAGGAAGCGACCCTTGAAGGACCTGTTGCCTGGATAATCTTTTGCGCTTTAGGATCGAACACAAATATTCCGGACCAGGTATTGATCCAGAATTTCCCGGAGGTGTCCAGGCACACAGAATTATTCCTATATCCATTTAAGGGACTAAGAGGGGCATAAGTTTCCATATGGACATTTCCCCGGCTAAGGTCAATCAGATAGTTGCCGTTGGTTTCCGTAAAACAGAGAAGTGTGTCACGGGCAATTTCATAGAGTGCTAAGGGCTTGATTTCATGATGCTCCGGAAAAAAGTCAGAGAACCGATATGTTGTAAACTTTTTCTTTTCAGGGCGGGCATAGTTCAAGCCAACACCATCCGTTGAGGTCCAGATATTTCCATCCCGATCTGTATTGATATAGCTGATCCTCAGCAATTGTCCATTCGTATTTAAAGGTCCATTGATCCCATGTGATGTTTCATATTGCTCCTTCACCGTATTGAACACATAAATCCCATCTGAAGCGGTGCCAATAAGCAATCGAGAGGATTTGTATTTCGCCATACAATCCATTTGCCCCTGATGAGGAAACGAAGTGACCCTTCCGCTCTTCACATCATATTTCACAATGGCTTCCGGCCGCAGAATCCAATAGATGGAATCTCCCGACGGAACAATCTGTCTTAAACCCGTGACCATCATTTCATCAGCGGAGTTGAGCAGATAGGGCTTACCTATTTGTTTGTCCTTGTTTACATCCACTACCTTAATCCCGGGCCAATCGCGACCACGAATCAGGATGCGCTTGAGATAGCCTTCTTCATTCAATACATTGAAGCACCGTACAGAATTGGGATCGACATCTCCCAGGTACTTAAAATGACCAGTGGGAATGTGAAAGGTATAGACCATGCGGAATTCCACGAGGAACCACAGATATTGATCTGGATCTATATGAAAGAGATAATATCCCAATCTTGCTTTGGCGGAATCATCCTGAACCTGATAATGATCAAAACAGTCATTGTTATAGTTGTATTTGTGCAATCCATCGAATGTTGTAAACCACATGTCCTTTTCATCGTCTTCAAAAAAGGAACTCTGGATGTTTTCATTCGGAAGGGATGAGGGATCGGTTTTGTCGGGTGCATACACTTTGGCCGAAGTGCCATCATATCGATTCAGTCCGGAGACCGAACTGATCCAGACAAATCCCCTTGAGTCCTTGTATACAAAGTGGTTTGTGGCTTCAGATAGCCCATCCTTAGTGCCAAAGGAATGCCAGGTGAGGTCACTTACCTGGGCGGGTAGTGTTTGGAGGAAGATGGTAACAAAAAGCAGTAAAACAGCGTATCTGGTCATGAACATTGAATTCCTGTTGCCAGAAGGTACTGTTTTTTAATGACTAGCAAGCAGGGGGACAAGGCATTTGTACCAAATCATTTGGACTCATGAGCGGAAAGCCCTGGGCATTTAGGGTGATCAGACCTGTCACTTCCATATAAACCTGCAGCTTAGAATCCAGGTAAATAACATTCATCCGTACATAGGATTTGGTCAGGTCCAGGTTGGGATAATCACGATAATCAGTCCAGGAATAATTAGTGGGATTGTTGACAGCGTTTCCGCCAAAAGAAACTTCGGAGACAAGTTTGGTAACTGGCATAGGGGCCGTAATTTAGGGTAAGAAGATGTAGGGTAAAGGTAATGATTTTCCAGTTCAAACATCAATCCAGGCTCACCGCAATGGATGTGGTCAAACAAAAATTATTGTTCACCGTTTGCTGATCGCGAACGAAAATGCGATCCTTGCTTTGCAGCATACGCCCGTCAATACGCCACGCTGCATTTTCGCTGATCTTATAGTCGATATTCAACGAATATCCCTGTGTTTGAAATCCATTGGGCGTACCTGAATAGATGATTACCCCTTCCGTATCACGGTAATATTCCCATCTGCCGGCGACAGACCATTTGCCGGATGGGGAGTATTGCAAAATAACGGCAGGGGTAATCCAGGTATTCCATCCGTCATCCGAAGTACTTTTTTGTTCAAATCCGATATCTACGCCGGCAAATACTTTCAACCGGGAGCTGATATCCGCAACACCATATAAGTTGTGAAAATGCCGGAGCAGTTTCTGATCGTCTGGCTTGTCATTACCAAAGAACGTACTATAATTCAATTTAAAGGCCGAAGTCGGAGTATACGTAATCTGACTCCCCAGGGCAAGCGTATTATTTCCATCAGGTCGCTGGATGCGTTGCCATCCATTGAGCAGCAACCCACTGAAGAACCATTTTTCATCGGGTGTGGTAAAGGATACTTTAAGACCACTTTCATAGTAAGGCGAATTTTCAGCGGCCATGCTGCGTGTCAGGGTAGGACAATCCAGGGATATGGCGCTTTCCAGCCCGATATGCGAAGAAAAAATTCCCGCATCCAGCCATAGATTACGATTCCGGCTGAGCTTTATTCCGGCGTTTGCTTCGTATACCACTTGCAGAAAATCAGGTTCCTGGGCATAATTGGCATGCATGTAGGTTCCTGTACCCAGCGCCAGATTGGCCCTGACGTTGTCTTGGGTATAGGCAGCTTTAACGTAACCCAGATTCAGGTTCACTTCATTGTGTCGGTTATGGCTATAGAGAAATGAAGGTCGCTGATGATCTTCAGGTTGATTAAAATCAAAAGCATAGAACAATTCTGCATACCCGCTCCATTGCAGTGCGGGAATTGATGTATCAGTTTGAGCGTTCAATGATCGGACGATGCATATACATACCAGTATCATCCATGCTCCGGAATTTAACTTCATATGGCTAATGATCATGAAGGAGGGTTTATTTTTGTGGCTATTCTTTGAAGCGTGATTGGAGAAGCGGGTTGATAAAGTAAAGGAATATATTCTATAATCACATCACTCTTATCAATCCCAAATGCTTTTTCATCGCGCTGGCTCATTCTTTTGAGCAGGAAATATAAATTCAGCAGCAAACCATCCCGAAGTGAAAATTCATTTTCCACGGAAAGGAATTTTTCGATGATCACAAATTTAAAGTCGGGCTCATCATTATAATTGGGTTCATCCACTGGGTGCCACTTCGTGTCAATGGATTTTTCACGGATCAGGTCATGCAGGATATGCTTGAAGTATAATTCCGTTTTTGGTTGTATCCTAAAGCCCACATGTATGTTGATTTTTACGACACAATCTTCCACCAATTCAGTGACATCATAGGTCAAGGTGTAGGGCTGGTCCGTTCGGTCTATATGAACGAACCAATACATCGATGCGCGTTTTGGTTTTTTGGAAAAAATGGATTTGATGATTTTTTCCTCGATCTCGTGACGATGATTGGCTTTAGTCAGGTAGACCAGGTGGGTGCAAGTCTTTGGAACAAGGTCATCCTGGCTGAGTTGTTTTAGTTGGGCGCTATTGGAACCACTGATCAAGGCTTGCGAGGCAATAATCGCTGCGGATGTGGCGATAAGTATACCGGGAATGAGAAACCATGACGGCATGATTTCATAAAATGGATTTCGGGGGTAAAGGTAGGGAGAGAGGTATAAAGAAAGGATAAGGATGAATGAATGGCCAGGATGGTCTGTTTACACCAAAGTAAATTTGAAATACAGGCAGTCAATAGTTCGCAAAACTATTGACTGCCTGTATTTGTAAAATGTTGATAAAGGTTTACTCCGATTTTATCCATTTGTAGGAGTAAACAGTATTATCTGTAATCACACTGATGATATACATGCCCATAGTCATGTCATGCATGTCTTGCGATAGGGTGTATTTGCCTTTTTCCAGGGCATATTCTTTTTTACGGAAAGGTATGCCTTCCAGATGACGTATATCTACACTAACTAATGTAGGTTCAAAAACCTCCAGATCCATAAAAACTATGTCACTTCCCGGGTTTGGAAATACCCCCAGGAAGGAAACCTGAGTATTTGAATTGAGATAAATTTTATCGCTTAAGGCTTCACTTTTTACAGGCGTGGCAATTGGTTGAAAATTATTTTCCTCACTGATTTCCTGCTCAAAGGATGTATTTCGCATGCCAGAGGACTCAATGTAAACAAGTACTTCAGCAATACAGCCATGGGTATCTTTCACTTTAATCAGATGGTATCCTGTGTTAAGATTTGTAATGACAGCATTGGATTGCCAGGCAGCACAACTGTTTCCTGAACCATTACACCTGCGGTACCGATATCCATTGGCATAAGGCGTGCCACCTGTTGCCGTGATAGTAATCATATATTTTCCGGGATTATTCGGGTCATCTTCAACAACTGTTTCTGTGATTTCAAGAAGTGGGGGTTCCGATACGGTGACAGATTTTGTTTTGGTGCATCCATTGTCATCCGTTATCGTGACCGAGTAATTTCCTGCTGAGAGCCCATAGATATATTGCGTTGTTTCTCCATTACTCCATTGGTACGAGTAAGGAGAAGTACCACCATTAGGTAAAACCCACGCCGCGCCATCGATGCTACCATTGCAGCTCACATTCGTTTTACCGGCACTGGCGGTAAGCCGATTGGGCTGTGTGATATAAAAGGTCATCTTATTGATCAGGCCTTGTGCATCCGTCACGGTCACCTTATATGTGCCTGCTGGAAGCAACGAGATTGTAGATGTTTGGTTTCCATTGTTCCATTGGTATGTATATGGTGCCATGCCACAATTCGCCTGAATGGAGATCAATCCGGAGTGATTACCGTAACAAAGTACATCCTCTTCTGTGACGACTTCAATGAATAGAGGATCATCCACATACCCATCACAATCATTGTCTGCTCCATCACCACATATTTCTATGGCACCCGGAAAAGTCGAGGGATCAAACGGAGCACAATCGTTTTGATCATTTGAAGGATCATTGTCATCATTCGGGTCACAAACATCGCCTATGCCATCGTTTTCGAAATCAGCCTGATCCGGATTAAACGTGGAAGGGCAATTATCAAATTCATCACAAATACCGTCTCCGTCATCATCTGTGATTCCTTCATCGATCTGGCCATTGCAATTATCATCCGTTTGATTGCAAAGCTCCGGTGCTCCGGGATAAATATTCGGATCGGTATCATCACAATCGCCTGATGTGCTCACATATCCGGAGGGTGGAGAGCAAGCTTCGACAGTGATATCAGGACTTCCAAACCCGTCCTCATCATTATCGGCATAGAAAGAGTTCAGAACTCCTTCATCCACCAGTCCGTCGCAATCTTCATCGATTCCATTGCAGGATTCGGAAGCACCCGGATGGATCGTCTCATCCGTATCATCACAATCTCCGCCGATGCCGATAAACCCGGTAGGTATTATGCAGGCCACCATGGAAACTTCACTATTTCCAAATCCATCATCATCATTATCCTGGTACCAGATGGATTGACCTGATACTGAAGTATCAGCATCATCCGCCAGGCCATCACAGTCATCATCAACTCCATTGCAGATCTCACTGGCCCCGGGATGAATAGTGGCATCTGTGTCATCGCAATCTCCTGAATTGCCCACATATCCTGAAGGCTGTTCACAGGCGGATATTGACATTAGAAGGTTGCCATACCCATCCAGATCACTATCCTGATACCATACGGGCTGGCCGGTAACGCCCATGTCATCGTCATCTGTCATTCCATCGCAATCATCATCAAGGCCATTGCATGTTTCAGTTGCTCCGGGATGTATGTCGGGGTTATTATCATCGCAGTCATCATCATTCGTAACATATCCAATCGGAGGAGCGCATTCAAAGACAAATGTTTGACTATCTCCGAATCCATCTTCATCAGTATCCGCGTAGAAATAGGTACCTACGCCTTCGTCAATTTCGCCATCACAATCATCATCTTGTCCATTACAAACTTCAGGGATATTTACCACGAGGTTCACTTGCTGATTATTGTCATCATATACAAGCGTATATCCGGAGGGCACTGTATAGGAAGCAAACTCCCCTGTTCGTGTTCCGGTGTAACCGAGAATGGTATATGTTCCGGTGGGTATGCAATTCGTGGAGGTTACCTCCAACTCAGTTCCTGAAAGGGAGAGATTTCCAATAATGTTTAATTTGTCATGCCCGGTACCAGGACCGCTTCCATCGGCAAATTCAATTTCTAAGGTGCTCCCCGATAGACTCAGATTAGATCCCATAGTGAGTAAACCTGGTGATAATCCGGGTGCAATGGTGGCCAGGCCGGATTGGGAAAACGTTCCATTGATGCTGATCTCGCCATTTCCTTTAAGGACCCCGGTGTTATTAAAGTTGTAAAGATCAAGTAAGGCGTTTCCCGTTACGATCAAGGTGCCCTGGTTGCTGACATCCATATCTGCGTTAAAAATGATATCTCCTGACAATGTGTATTGTCCATTTCCAAAGAGAATCTGATCGTCTGACCAGTTGTAATTGGAATTGATAAGCACATTTTGCCAGGTTCCGCCTCCGTTGAGAGTTGTTATAGAGCCAGATGAAGCATAGATTTCCAACTGAGCATCGGAAGCATTAAATTTCGGATCAATGATGATGGATTGTTCAACGATGTTCATCAAGCCTTCAAAGTTGATCACTGCCTGGCCGTTGCTGAAATCGCGGAAGTGGGCATACTGATAAATATCAAATGATGTGCCCGGGCCAAAATTTAGTTGTGCCGTGTTATAAAAATCAAGATTTCCTCCCGCGTTGTCAATGCCACAGCTTCCATTGAGATTGACCACCCGGCTGTCTTTGAAAGCAGAGGGTGTTCCACCTCCAAGAGAGATATTGGTATACCCGTTTACATGCAGTGTTCCTGAACCTGCCAGTGATCCATGCCAAAAGTCAAATGTACCGCTGACAGTGAGATCTCCGGCACCGGCCAGTGTTCCACCTTGCAGACGGAGATAGGGAATCGTCGCATCTGTTTCAAGTTGAAGCAATGATGGTCCACCAAGGTAAATATGGGTGTTGATGGAGCTTGCAGCATCAATCGTGATCGTGGGATTTTGGCTGCCTGAGCCAGGGGTAGGGATCCTGAAGGTTCCACCTCCGGGGGTCGAAAGGGTAGTAGCAACAAAAGTATTTGTTCCCTTTTTAATGTTGATGGAGCCACTGGATTCAATCATCACTGTAGCCATCGTAAAGGAAACATTCGAGAGATCATATCCAGTGGTAAACGTCACGGTGTTATTGGAGAAGGAGGAGGGCACATCAGTGTGCGAATTTGAAGCCGAAAAAATGACATTTCCATAAAAATACAAGTGACCAGTGCCGGAGGAGTTATCTTCAAAGTGGGCGTTACTTCCCCCTTGAAAAGTTAGTGTTTCAGTTGCCGGAAGTTCAACGGTACCATTTGTACCTATATAGAATGGCCAGTTGCCGCCAAACACATATCCGCCCCCATTGAGGATGAGCAATGTGTTGGTGAGTTTTCGGTAGCTATCGTAAGGTCCTCCGCAATAAAAGGTACCGGTGACATCCACCGTTCCTGTGCCTGAAATAAAACCGGTTACGAAATCAAATTTGGTGGTGATGGTCAGGATGTTTCCGGGTTGGATCACCAGAAAACCACCAAAGAGTTTTACAAATGCCACACTTGTACTTGCAGTTACATTGAGTGTGCCTCCATTGTTAAAGTATACGCTGTCTGCAGTGCCTGGCACACCATTGGGCAGCCATTTAGCGGGATCGTTCCAGTTGCCGTTGGAACCATTCCAGGTATAGGAGGTGGCACACAACTGGGTACTAAGCGTGAAAAGACAAAGGAAATATAGACCCTTTAAGGTTGAATGTAATTTTGATTTCATGATTGACACTTTTTATCGCGTGCGTTTAAGAATCGAGGTATTGGGGCTTTTGAGGCAC
>CAZYHJ010000070.1:10742-17158 GCA_964646645.1 uncultured Saprospiraceae bacterium
CATCCATTCTTCATATGACTGACCCAATGGATCTTCATCGAGACTGTAGAAAGGCATGGGATCTTCGTCATCATCATCCTTGCAGGATGTAGTTGTCAGGCCCAAGGCAAGGAATAACAAAAGGTACAGGTAAAAAGAGTTCAGCTTTTTCATTGGTTTTGAATTAGTTGTTTTGCCTACTCTGATCGGGGATTTTCGGCATGGTCCCTTGAAGACATACTCATGAGCCTTCTTTCTATTATACCATGCCGGACAATTTCTTAGCAGCATTTATGGAAATAAAAAAGGTGCTGACATCCACGGAGTCAGCACCTACAATCATATTGAGGGTTATGCAATCAAATGAATCAGCGGGATCGCTTATTCCACATTCAATGTATATGTGACATCTACCAAAAATCCAAACTCAGGCATACCACCGGTAAAGTGAAGGGTGTGTTCTCCAGGGCTTAGAGGCTTAAGCATGAGCCAGTATCCATCAGCCACGGCAGGTTGAGGTTCGCCGTTGATGCATCCGTCAAAGCAACTAGCGAGGTCTATGTTGCCTGTATAGTACCAGAGATCACTGGTGGCCCTGTAGTTTTGAAGATTATTTAATGACTGACCATCCAGTGTGCAGGATAGATTTCCCGCACCGTCCATAAAGAGCGCACAGACCTCTGTCAGGAATTCTTCCATGGTCTGGCCGGGAGCAGGGTTGTCACCTAATGGCGTCGAACATGGATTTTGCCAGTAGCAATTTACTAACGGAAACAGGATAGGTTTTCCGGCAGGAACAGTAGCAGTACGATTAACGCTGCCTCCGGGGGTGCCAAAGAGGAAAAATACAGGGCCACTCTGGTTGACACCGGTATTGGCGCCGGTCATATCACTGAGCGGATTGGAGGCGCAGTCAAAACTCAATACATGGTCCCACCACGCAGTGGACCATTCAGCATAGGATTTTCCGTGAGGATGTGCGTTGATGGGAAAGACAATCGAGTTTTGATTGGCGCGCCAATCCAGCGTCGAAGTGGATGAAGCGGGTTGCAGATCCTGGTTTTCTTCCTGGCAGGAGGTGGTGATGAAAGCCATGCCGGCGACGATCATCGCGGCAAAGATTGAAAAACGTACATTTTTCATGGTTAATAAGGTTGATTTGAAACGCCTACTCTGATCGGGGATTTTCGGCATCGTCCCGGCAGTGTTTGAATGGACTGTCGGGGATTTATACGGGTGGGGGAGAAATCTTAGCAGAGAGCTTTATGGAAGGTAGAAAAAGAAATGGCCGGATGTTCTGGAATGAGGTGGCCTGATCCATGCATAGCGTTAGAACATTAAGTCAGGCAATCTATCCCCGGATAAATTTAAATTATGTAAATTTGCAAACGTATTGCAAAATTACATAGATGATTTCACGGGCCATTTCTCCTGCGCTTAAGAAGTTGCTTCGATACTATCCTATTGTGTCCCTGTCAGGCCCCCGGCAGTCAGGGAAGACCACCTTGCTCCGCCAACAATTTTCGTCGTTGCCTTACTATTCCCTTGAAGATCCCGACATCCTTAGATTCACCCACGAAGATGCAAGGGGCTTTCTGGATCAATCTCCAAAAGGATGCATCATAGATGAAGTCCAGCTCAACCCTTCGTTATTGTCATATCTACAGACCCGCGTGGACCTGAATCCAAAAGTCAAATATCTGATTTCGGGTTCGCAGAATTTTCTGCTGATGGAAAAGGTCTCCCAATCGTTAGCGGGTCGGGCCGGCTTATTGACCTTGCTGCCATTTGACAGGCAGGAAATGCCCATCGATCGCCTGGAGGAGTGGATGTGGAAAGGTGGTTATCCTGCGCTCTATGACAGGAATATTCCTCCAAAAGTATTTTTCCCAAATTATGTGCAGACCTATCTTGAAAGAGATGTGCGCTCGCTCCTGAATGTAGGAAGCTTGCTGGATTTTGAGCGATTCCTTCGGTTATGTGCGGGTCGCGCGGGACAATTGGTGAACCTCTCAGCGCTAGCCTCCGATACAGGGGTCAGTGTAAATACAGCTAAAGCCTGGTTGTCTGTATTGGAGGCCTCCTATACGGTTTTTCTGCTGCCATCCTATCACAACAACTTTAATAAACGCCTCATCAAAATGCCTAAACTTTATTTCTGGGATACCGGATTGCTCGCGTGGTTGTTGGGCATAGAAAAAGCATCCCAGGTAGCAACTCATTATGCCGTGGGCGCTATTTTTGAAAACGCGGTCATTGCAGAACTGGCAAAATCCTATTATAACCGGGGGGAAGTGCCCCGATTTTATTTTTTCAGGGATAGCAATGGTAACGAGGTAGATCTGCTGATCGAACATGGCCGGAAGATAAAGGCGCTCGAAATAAAATACGGGAAAACCATCCACCCTGAATCCTTTCGTGGATTAAATACCTGGAATAAAATTTCAGGACAATCTCCCGAAAACGGCTTCCTGGTATATGGCGGAGCCCAATCCTCTACCTACAATAAATTTAATGTAGTCCCATGGACAGGAATTCAACAGATTGCTGGAGTGTGACGTATGGAAAATCGTTACACGAACCGGTTAACTATGTATTTAAAGAACATCCTAATAAAGATTGATTGAGACGCAAACTCGTATCCCGGAGTCTCGGCAAAATTGCGGCTGTGTTTTTAAGGAATGTCGTGGATTAAGAAGGGTGGGGGGAGAAATTTTGGCAAAAGGCTTTAAAGTATTTTAAGAAATATTCAATTCAATAATGTGTAATCTATAAGTTATATGGCCATATTGATCAGTTCTGTGTTTAATTTGCCATGATAGGTGAAAATGTGATTCGAAGAGATGACTAATAACAAAGTTAATAGGCGTATTTGAACCATTCGTAGTGTACGAATTCTTTGCCTCTAACTATATTGTTCGAATCCATTCCGAAAATTTTAAATCCTGCCGCATATCCAGCAAAATCACCTGCAGGTGAAGCATTGATAATTAGCTGTCTGTTCTGATTAGGTTCCATATATCGGCATTCTCCATATATCAAATTGAAGTCAGGACGAAGATTGATGTATGTGTATGGATTTTGAGCTCCGCCTTGGATATCTATTTCTGCTACTCCTCCGGAATGGAATTTACTTAGGCCTTTTGAGTAAATGGCACTCATGTTGTTAAAGGCAAAGGGTTCAAGGGAGAAATAATTGGGATTACAGGAAATCCTCTCATAGGAATATGGACCTGGATTTGGAGCAGCTGGATTTTGAATTACATAGAGTTCATTAAATGCAAAGTAGTATTTTACGCTTGTGCCAAAGTCGCCATTACTAACTGCATTTAGAATGGCATTATGATTTATGATTAGTGTAATATCTTTTTCAGTATAAGGTTTGCCAAATAATGTATTAGGAACAACAAGTGAGTGGGAGGCACTTATCATTTCAGTGGGCTGGGTGATATCAATAGGATATGCACTTTTTCCGACAACATTATTTCCAGGTGACACACTAAAAGAGTTAGGAGGTGAGTCGTCTCCCTCATAAATAGTTGTTAGGTATCCAAATTCAATATTTCCATTTATATGATTTGATACTATGTTATGATCTAAATCATTTACTCCCCCCGGGATATAACTTTGAGAGCCAAAAAAACGAAGATTGTTTGGAGGACTAATCTGATTTCTGGAATTATAGTGATTTCCATCGTCATAGATGACAAATAGAGTATTTGCATTTATTGATGTGTCGGGATGCTTAACATTCGAAAGGGTGAATTGCTTGCCATAGATAGGATTTGTATACCCATTCTTGTTCTTACCCTTCTTGTCTTTGATTATCCAATTATAATCACTCATGTTTTATTGTTTTAAAAGGTTATAACAATTTGCATATTACCCGCCCGTGGCGACAAACCCCGCCCAGTAGTAAGGATGCTCCATCCCATCTTCTGACACCGATATATACTCCAGCTTGGCATTTCTTAGCGCCTCCGCAACGGAATTTCCAGCCAATAGATGTTTATAGAAGGAAATCATGATCCGGGGGGTCGACCGATCGCTGACATTCCATAAGGAGATCACCGATGCCTTCGTCCCTGCCTCGGCAAAACTCCGTCCCAGGCTCCGGATCCCTTCTCCCACATCAAAGCGCCCCAGACCCGTCTCACAGGCACTCAGTACAACCAGGGCCGGTCCTCTTTTCAAGGTGGCCAACTCCTCCAGCGTGAGCTGCTGGTCTGGTTGGTCCACAGCGCTGAGGGCAAGGTAGGCCTTGTCGCCATTCACAATCGCGTGGCCGGCAAAATGGAAGATGCTTGCAGTGGCGATGGAATCAAGGAACGTCTGATCATCATTTATCGCTGGTTTGCTGGCACGCCCACCATAGAGGCGGGCAATGGAATCAATTTCCATCTGAGTATTCTTCAAGGGATACAGCGAACCTCTTGCCGCGGAAACCATAGCGCCGCCGTCACCGTATGACGGAGCCAACAAGCATATCTCATTTCGGGAACTCTCCTGCAGGGTGGTGTCCACATAGGTCGTATACGCATGTGCATATTGAATCGTGTGATCATGGATCAACATCCTTCCTTCGTGGTCTTTAAGGATATCAAACGGGATCAATCCGATCATGCCATCCGGTATCACCGTAAGATGTTTTGGCAAATAACCGGTCAATGGAGTGATGAGATATTTATAGAGGTCAGACAACACCTGGTCATCCTCCTCCATAGGCGTTGACAAGTAATAATTGAGCGCGCTGGTCAATTGATCCAGTTTCTTCTTCGGGCCTAGCTTTGTCCAACCCATCATCTGATCAATGTGGAAGCAGACCATGACCTCTTCTCCAAACACGGCATATTCTATATAGGATCCGCTGATCAAATCCTGCTTCCATTGACCCTCCTTACCTGCCAGCAACTCGCTGATATCTTTTTTCAGGGTAAAGATGACACGGGACAAACTGTCTTGCCTGTAGGTGGTGTCAAGTTGGTTCGCATATGCCCGGCGGAGTTTTTCCTGCCAATCCCGCAGGGTCTTTTGCTCTTCCGCTGTCAGATGGGCTACCGCATGGCTTTGTCTGATTTTTTCTTCGAGCAACAGCGATTTGCTGCGGGTAAATAAATCCCGTGCTTTTTGCAGGTATTGGAATTCTCTGGTTTTCTGATATAACGTATAGACCGCATCCAGTTCCCGGTGCACCAGTTTTTTATTGGTGCGCACCGCGATGAGTTTCGATGGATCAGCAGCTACCTGGTCGAGGATAATGTCATTGACATAGATCGCCCGGTCGAGAGCTTCAATGGAAGTGTATAAAAATGAATCCTGATTTGTTTTTTCATATTGCCTCCCAACGATATCCGCATAGGCTTCATAGATTTGAATAAAGGTATTTTCATGATAGAGATCATCGAAGGAAAGTAGTAGGTCGACAGGAACAGGGTCCGGCACCAGATTTCCCAGAGCTTGCTGCAATACACTCTTCGCTACTTCCAATGAATCCAGCTCGATCAATGCCTGCGCGAATTCCACCTGATATTTGGCGATTTCTCTTCGCCGCTGAAAATTATAATAGGATTTCAGCAGGGAAATGGCTTCTTCATACCCTTGTAGCGCATCAATTTGCCCTTGCCGATCGGCAACTTTGCTTGCAGATTTAAAATTCCATTTGGCTTGTTGGAGACGTATCTCGGCAAGGCGTTCATTAAAAGTTAACTCGTTTTCTAATAGATCAATGACGCTTTCGGCCTTCTGCAAGAGATGTGAAGCATAATCCATCGAATCCAGATCCATCATCATATTGGCCAGTGCGCAGGCATTGCTCTGTATTGCTGTTGCAACTCCAAGTGAATCCGCCAACTTCAGTCCGAGCGAATAACACGCTATGGCTCCGAGGGTGTCTGCGCGTGATTCGAAAAGCAATCCCTTATTTACGAGGAGCCTTGAATATTGGCCTGAAGCTTTTGCATTGGTACGTGCTCGAATCTGATGTTGAAGACTATTGTCAACCAGTGTCAGGAAATACTCCGCTTTTTCATAATCATCACGCATGTTATATATATTCATCAGATCATTTTCACAATACCATGCGTAATCATCCAGAAGAATGCTGTCGGTTGCATGATGATGGCCGATCATATAATACATTTCTGCGTTTTTCAGATCACCAAAGGTTCGGTAATATTTGCTACCAAAAACAGAGGCCGCCTTTCTGATAAGATAGCGTCTATTCACATCCTTAATGGCTGGATCAGGAAACAGATAGGCCGTCAGTTGATCCAACTCTTGTTTGATATGCAATGTTTCGGCAGCAAACCGTATCTGACGATCCAGGAATTTATAATACTGGTTAATATCGCCTCGTTTCCATAAAACCTCCAGCGAATCATAACGAACCTGCCTGTCCTGCTGGCTATGAAGAGTCAACGGCAGGAAAAGGAGGAGAA
>CAZYHJ010000071.1:0-16911 GCA_964646645.1 uncultured Saprospiraceae bacterium
AGATATTCGTCAGCCAGTGTATTGATATCCGTCGGCTCTTTGATGCCTGCGTTGCTCCTGCTATGCATGAGCATACCTTTGACGATGCCATCTGCACGTTTGCCGTGTATCAGTATTTTTTCGAGATTTTGTTTCACGTCTTCAGCAATATCTATTGCCTGTTGCTTATTGCCCATTGCCAATTCCTGGCACATCTCGTCGATAAGTTCATGGCTGACCTCAGAAAAGTTGTTGACGAAATTGAGCGGGTTCTGAATTTCATGGGCAATACCCGCGGTGAGTTCACCGAGGGAGGCCATTTTCTCGGACTGGATAAGCTGAGCCTGGGTGGCTTTCAATTCAGCCAGTGATTTGATCAACGCCTCATTTGTTTCTTCAATGGCTTTGCGTTTTTGTTCCAGTTCTTCTATCGTCTCTTCCAGCAGGATGGCCGTGGTCCGTTTGACTTTTTCTGTCCGGTCGAGTTTGAAGAGGGCGATTTCCAACTCCTTATCCACCTCCTTGATAGTCGTATTCAGGGCTGTTTTTTCCTCTGGTGTAAGTTGTGGTGATTCCTGAATGAAGGTTAAAAGGGCTTGCAGATGTTTGTTCATATAGAATCAATAGGTAGGCGTCAGGTGGTTGGCCTTGCTTATTTTTCCTTTAAAGCTACGCAACAAGTAGTTAGGTTATGCATTTCAAGATTTCCGCCGGTAGCCCTTGCCAGTTCGGCATTCGAAAACATCCCAAGCATAGGCACATCCCACACTTTTTTGATGCCTTCAATTTCCTGTGACATTAATGGGCCTAACGACAGAATTCTTCCTGCACAACTAAATACTACCAAGGCATCTGCTTCGGGCATCTTTGTGGCTTTTAGATTTTTGACACCTGTAATCACTTTTTCCATCACATCAAAATCGGGAGGCAGAGAGAAACGTATTTTAGACCCTTCCGGCACAGAACCACTGCAGTAGAAGGAATGATCGCTCCAATCAATCACCAATCCCGGCCGCATGACAGGATCTCCTTTTTCACGTTGTAGTTGCAATGGAAAATTGGCGGCTATTTCTAAGAGGAGTCCTTCATTGTCAGGCGATACATTTTCAAGTCCGCCATATTTTGTTGTAATATCCAGCACAGGAGTATCATCTACGGTGTAGACATGATTACCTGCACTTTTGGTGACCGTTCTTACCGTACCTACTGCTCTCCAGCCACAGGTCGCCACTCCTTGAATCATGATCTTGTCCTCATCAAAAGCAACACATACCAAACCTTGTGAACTTGATTGATTGTTGGTAAATACAAATTGTTTAGTAAATGTAAAATCATCGCCGGCCATACACCCGTACACATTTACCCCTTTTCCGACTACATCTTCAAAGCCAAACAAAAGCTCCTCTGCATCCGTTTCCATATTGCTGCCGGCAATAAAAAAGGCTGGAACCGTAAATCTTTCCATGGCCTTTCGGGCCATAGTCTGGGTGACCTCCCGGTAGTTTTTGTCAGGATAATCTGCAAACATAATGGTGAAGTATTCCCGGTTAATTTCCAGCAATAGGATGGCAATGGTGTTTTTACCGATTTCCTCATCAATAAATTCACCATTCGTTGTCGCACCGAAAATGGATATATCCTCATCATTCAGGACTTTGCTGACCGCATCCCTGTCCTGATGAATGGAGATAAACACAATAGCCAGGGTGGGGGTGAAGCCGTCGGCCATACATTGCGCCAATGCCAGTTTAATTTCTTCCGGTGATTTTCCTTGTATTGATTTTGCCTTCATGATTTTATTTTTCTTTTAATGCGACCCAGCTTACCGTTGTTCCTTGAAATTCACAGCGGCCTTCATCCAGTTTTCCAAATTCACCCAAGGAGAAATAGCCTATCATTGGTTTGCCCCAAGTTGATGCCAGCCCTTCTATTTCTGTGGAGATCAACGGACCAAACGTACCTAATCTTCCTACGCATGAAAAAACCAACAACACATCGGCATCCGGCATCTCCTTTTCTTTCATGACCCTGGTAGTTTCAATTACTTTGTCGATCACGTCAAAATCCGGTGGCAGGGAAAAACGGAAATGATCGCCTGTATTTACATCACCCCCTATCATGACCGATTGATCGGTTGGATTATATAGTAGAGCAGGTTTCATGATTGCATTTCCTGATGATCTGTCAAATTGCAAAGGATAACCCAGGTCCGTGGGAAGCAGCCCGCTTTCCCGGGTAGCAGAGATGACTATGTCATTGCCTAGGAATCTTCGAATGACCTGCATGGCCGGTTCATCGTCAATGGTGAAAACCCAGGCACCTTCACTTTTCGTGATTACTTTGGTCGTCCCTACCGGTTTCCAACCTGAAACAGCCAACCCGCTTATCGAAATGTTGCTCTGGTCAAGGATGAGCGTAAGCAAGCCTCCTTTACTTGATCTGTCGTTGGTGAACAGGACTCCTGTAAAATCAGCCGGATTGCCAGCCACACCACCTGCAACCATGATGTCATGGCCGGCTGCTTCCGTCAATCCCCTGATCAGGTCATCTCCTGAAAATACGAAGTCCACCGGTGAAATGATGAAGCAGGGATTCGTAAATGAGTTCTTTCCGGCTATTCCAGTTTTATAGCCGGCCTCGTAAGCAGACGATCCATCGTAATCGTTCAATACTATCTTGAAATTGTCCGGTTTAAGGTCCAGGAGCATCACAACGATCTCAACATCCGAGATTCCCTGTTCGGTAAATTTGTTGGGTGTTGTGAGCCCGAAGATCGCAATGCCTTGTTTTCCGAAAATTGAGCGTATCGACTCGGCATCATCTATGTTGCTTAAAAGAATGATGGCAAGGGTTGGTTTGAAGCCGTCGGCCATGCTTACCTCCAGGGCAGCGTGGATATCTGTTGTCGATTTTCCTTTGATGGATTTTGCGTTCATCCAATAAATGGTTTTAAACAATGAATATTTCTCCTATTGCAAATGTGGGTTTAAATCCTTCGGCCACGCTTTGAACCAGTGCTTTCTGTATTTCTTGTGTAGACTTTCCGTAAATTGATATTGCTTTCATAGTCATTTTTGGAATTGCTTCAAACAGGTATTTGAATCACGAACACACTGCCTTCACCCTCCTTGGTTTCTACCTTCAATTCCCCGCCATGTGCTTTGACAATGTCATAGCTCAACGACAAACCTAAGCCCGTTCCTTGCCCTGTAGGCTTGGTCGTGAAGAATGGCTGAAAGATTTTTTCCTTGATGGCCTCGGGTATGCCGGGGCCGTTGTCGGTGACAGAGATCTCGATGAATCCATTTGTCTCTTCAGACCCCCTGCCCCCTGGAAGGGGGAGAAGTTTTTTTGTTGTTATAGAAACTGTGGGTACGAATTCATCGCCCCCTTTCAGGGGGGAGGGGGTTTGAATAGCTGTGGCTTTGGCCGCCAAGGCATGAAACGCATTCGTGATCAGATTTAACAGCACGCGTCCGATGTCTTGAGGAACAACATCAATTTTACCAATAGATTCATCAAAATCCGTCTTAATGTTTACGTTGAAAGATTTGTCTTTAGCCCGCATACCATGATAGGCAAGCCGCAGGTATTCATCTGCCAACGCATTGATATCGGTGGGTTCTTTCTGGCCTGTCCCAGTGCGGCTATGTTGCAGCATGCCTTTGACGATACCATCGGCCCGTTTACCATGGTAGATGATCTTGTCAAGGTTTTGCTTGACATCATCTGCAATGTCTATTGCCTGTTGCTTATTGCCAGTTGCCAATTCCTGTTTCATCTCGTCAAGCAACTCACTGCTCACTTCAGAAAAGTTGTTGACGAAATTCAACGGATTCTGAATTTCATGTGCGATACCTGCAGTAAGTTCGCCTAGGGAGGCCATTTTTTCGGCCTGGATCAATTGGGATTGTGTTGATTTTAATTTGGAAAGTGCTTCCTGCAATTCTTCCTTCTGTACCAACAGGGTTTTGTTCGCCTTTTGTTTTTGTTTATTATTTCTGTAAAGGATTAGCGCGATGAGCGAAAAGGTGCCAAGGCCTCCAAGCATCACATTCATTTTTATTTTATTCTGGTAGGCAATTCGTTGTTTGTCCAGTTCGAGCCGTCGCTGGTCCTCTTCAAAGGTCATCATCTGTAGTTCCTGCACGGCACGGGAACTAAATAAGCTGTCATTGGCTGTCTTGTAAATCCTGAAATATTTGAGCGTGCTGTCCGCATTGTTCGTTTCGTAAATATCCATCAGCAATTTTGCCGGTTTGATATTCAGAAATGTGAAGACCGTGCCCTGCACGACATCAATAGCTTCTTTGGCATAGTAGGCACTTGAATCCGGCATTTTGTTGCGGAGATAATGTTCGGCCAATCCCAGGTAGACGAGATTTTGGAATCGTGGCGAGCTTGTCAGCCCTGCGTAATAAAGAGATTTGTGATAGAATTCAAGTGCCTTTTCATTGTTTCCCATCCTGCTATACGCTCCTCCTATGTTGCCGGTGATATAAGGTAGGTTGCGGGTGATCTTGAGTTCGTTGCAACGATCAAAAGCTGTGGTCGAATAATACAAGGCGGAGTCCAGTTGATTCATGGATAGTAAAATGGCCCCCAGGTTCATCATGGGCCAGATGCGTGCTTCGTTATTATTGCCTTGTCTGGATAAGGTCATGGCTTTACGGTAGATCTTTAATGCCTGATCATATTCCTCCCGATCTTTGTAAATATGGCCCAACTGGTTATAGCAAATAGCCTGCATCGTGAAGTTGCCTGTATTTTCAGCTATGGCGATAGCCTTATAGTGGCATTGGAGCCCTTTTGTGTAGTTGCCCGATAACCGGTATCCCTGGCCTAAATATCCCCAGGATGCGGCTTCAATAATCGGAGCATGCATTTGCTGACTGAGGACGGCAAGTTTTTGCCCGATTTCCAGGATCAGGAGGGGATAACCCTCAATCCTGGTTTTATAGATGCTCATCAGCATATCGATCTGCACATCCTCATCCGTTACTTTTTCCATCAAACGGAGGATACTGTCCACTTCGATCCGAACCTGGTCAGGAATATTTGTTTGCGAAAAGACTAATACCGGGAGGAATCCGATCAGGACCAGAAGAAATGCTTTCATATAGCTTCCCGCTTTGATATAGGGTGTTAAAGTTGGCTTTCGGTGAAAGATAATAAAATTGCCAGAAGGATTGTGAGGCCTTAATAAAACAGGGAAAGTTCTTTCAGATGAATAAAAGAAAGGGTGATTCCTGACGTATAAAATGTAAGTATGACAAGGCAGCGCGGGGAAGCTTATTGACTCACTGTTCCCAGGTATTTATCAAACCACGCAAGCGATTCCTTGACAAAGTCTGTTCTGGGCACAAGATGTCCGACATCGTACAGGATCAGTTTTTTATGTTCCGGTGCGGTGCCAAGGAAATTAAACATTGGCTTTTGGGAGGTTTCCACCGGAAAGTACATATCATGCTTACCGTTTAGCATCAACACGGGTTGTTTGATTCGGGGCAAAAAGTTTATCTGGTCCACTTCAGGTAATGAAGGAGTCATACACATACCTCCTACATTGAGTACGATTGCTTTTATCCTCGTCTCAATGGCCGGAATAATGCCGCCCATAAATCCGCCCCAGCTCCAGCCGACATATCCCACCTTGTCCATTTGCATATCCTTGCGTGTCTCCAGGTAGTCCAATGTGCGGCCAAGGTCCTTGCGCCACATGATCACATGATCCTTGTAAAAAACAGTGGATTCAGGCAGATCTGATCTGATGCCATCCTGGCGCTCGTAGGTCCCTTTATACACAGGATGAATCAGGGCCCGTCCGCTCTTTAAAATAAAATCAATGCGTCCCTCCACTGAAGCCACATTGAATTTTTCGGTAAAAAGCGCTTGTGAACCGGGATAGAAAATAATAGGTTGAAATGGAGGTGAAACATTTTTGGGCAGATACACATAGGCCTCCATCCGTTCCTTGTTGTAGCCGGCATCAAAACTGATTTTTTCTACGGTCCAGTTTTCAAATGAAATGGTGTCTTCCGTTTTTACATCTAAAGTTGTGTCATCATAACTGAACTGTGCACGATAGATGTCAAAGGTTTTATCATCGACAGGTTTTTCTTTCGAATAATCCCGAAATGCCAGTGTAACCTCTCCGTAGAGGGAAGTTGCGATCGTATCTGCCGGCAGTGTTTTAATACACCTGAATCCATTGGTCACACTCCGATCTGATGCCAATTGCGAATAGGCATCATTAAACGCATACGTGGGATCATTGTATCCTCCTCCAAGAATATAGCGGTGTTCGCCGTCACGACATGAGTTAGCGCACCATTCACGGGCATTACCGGCCAGGTCATACAAGCCATATGTACTCGTACCTGCAAGCGTAGCAACAGGTACCGTTCCCTTACCATTAAAGTTGCTGAAGGGTACAATAAATTCCGTGCGGGCCGTTGCCGCAACCACTCCCCAATGAAAGACGGTTGGTAATTGCTTGCCGGCATAGTTCGCAAAGGCTGATGCCTCATACCATGAAACTCCCGTGACTGGATGCTGGCCCTGGCCATCGGGATATGTACCCGCTTCCCATGTTGCCGGACCCGGCCTTCCTGTTTTATCAAGAAACACCGAAGTCACCTGTTCAAAAGGAACAGGCTTGCCATTGATGAAAATGGGTTCAGTCCAATAGTCCTTATTCGTGTAGCCGCCTTTCTTTATGAATTGATCATAGTCAGCATTGGTTACTTCATGGAGATCCATGAGAAACTCTTCCACTTTCTTAGGACCGTGTTGTTCCAGGCCAACAATAAACATGTACGTTTCAGCTTTCGGGATTCTGGTCATATCCTTCGGCAAACTTTCCAATGGGTCCAGTTTCAGATTCATGCTGTCCAGACTGATTGCAGAGGCAATCATGGAACCTGTATAGTAAACGGTCTGGAAGCCATCTTTCCTGATCTCTAGTCTGAGCAAGCTCCGGGGCAGCCGGATATTAATGAGTGGCGTTTTTCCAGCCGATCGCCATGGGGCATCAGGAGTCTGGTAGTCCTTCCAAAATACTTCTGCCCCGGGAGGATCTGTTACAAAACTAGCCTCTGTAGAAATCTTAGGCCAGAGGTTTATGAGCGCGGAATCATTCGGAATATATTTTTCAGCCTCCAGCCCCATATCAAATGCCGACGTGGGTACGCGAAAATTCTCACTGACGATCTTTTCGATGGCAGGAAGTAATTCTTTGCGGGCATGTTGTTTTTTCAACATGCCTGGGATAAAGGCCAATGCTGAAGCAGCCAACATGGCAACCGGTAAACCGATAGCTATGAATTTTTTCGTTGAAAGGGCAGGCTTATTATTTACAGTGTGTCGTGCGGCCTGGGAAAGAACAGGACGTAACCGGGAGGTAGTTTCTTCATGGAAGCTATTGGTGTCCACTGTATAAATTCTGACCGGTTCCCGCACATTTTTGAGTGTCTCTTCACTGATGAAGGACGAAATGATACCTTCTTTGTTGGCAATATTTTTATGCACGGACTCAGAGATCCATATCCCTCCCGGAGGAGCCAATGCCTGAAGCCTCGAAGCGATATTGACACTGTCTCCAAACACATCGTTGTTTTCAAAAATGACATCTCCAAGGTGAATTCCGATACGTAGTTGAAGGCCTTCTACGGATTCACAACCTTTGATCATCAGGCATGCGCAGTTGACGGCATCTATAACTGTAGGGAAGCTGGCCAATGTGCCATCCCCCAGTTCCTTGATGTACATGCCTCCGTATTTTTCAATCAGGGGTTTCTGTAGAAGACGGTTTTGCCTGAGCAATTCATAGGCCTTTTTCTCATCGTGACCCATCATGGCTGTATAACCCACGATATCAGTAAACATGATGGCGGCAAGCTGGCGGGTGGAGGTCATGAGGAGGTGTTAGGAGGGAAAGATAGGAAATTGATGCCTTTCGATCGATAAATGTATTTTCAGTTTAGAAACATAAAGGCGCTTTAAAAAGGAATCTTAAAGCAGATGAGCACCTCTGCAATTTATATTTCTCTTAACACTTGCACTGGTGGCGGTGCTTCTCAAACCTTATCTTTGCAGTAACTTTTTTTAAAAATCCAAAAGCTATGAAACCATTAATTATACTGACTTATATAGTCTTCATGACTGTCGGTCTCTCTGCTCAAAACCCAACCGATACTGTTCTCCCATCAGGGAATACTCCAAATGCCAACAATCAAAAAGTTGAAAGTTACAGCGGTGGTTATGGTCATTTCACGACGGGAATTGGCTGGATCACGCCAAATGATCTGATCGACCATTTACAAAGCCCTGATGTGCTGGGTCCCGGTTTTGCATGGGATAATGCGGGAATAAGCGCCGGGGGTGAAGGCTTTGCCGAGATCCACAATTTGATTATCGGAGGCGGAGGATATGGAATGTATATTCAGGATATGGAATCCTCCAATGGCATTGCGAGGTTTTCTTACGGGGGTGGTTATGTCAAGGTGGGTTATGTACCCTTGCAGACGCCAAGACATTTTCTATCGGTCAATGCAGGATTTGGAGGTGGCGTTATGTACGTAGGTATTGAAAATACGACGACGGACCGTCCGATTTATTTCAGCAGTAATGTTCCTGTTTTGCCATTACAGGATAAAGATTACTTCAGAGGATATCTGCAGTACGACCTAAGCGTATCCAGCAAGGTCATTGCGACCAAAATTGATCCCAACCGCAGGAAATTTGGTGGGGTGATGTTCGGATTGGACCTGGGGGCAAACTTTGGCATACCGGTGGATACCTGGCGCGATGAATATGGTACGGTATCCGGCATTCCTTCGCCCGGAACAGTCATTAGTCCTTATCTGAGGCTGACAATTGGTGGTGGCGGATTCAGGAAATTTTATGCCAATCAGTAAAGTTTTAGCCTAAGTACAGGTGCACTAAAATCCAAAACCAAGGTGTACAGCAAAGGCCTGCGTATACCCTGAGTTTTTTTCTGGTCCAAAACGACCGGGAGCTACAATTTCAAAGAAGAATACATGATCCTTTCCTCTGGCAATCACTTGATTGATTAACGGGGTGAAGCCAAATTGATTTGTACCCATGTCGAAGGCCGCACGAAGGCCAAAGGTGAAATTATTTGTGATGGGAAATAAAAATCCAGGGTGTATTAACAGATGAGTCTCATAGGCTTTGTCGGAGTTCGCATAGGGCTTAATAAAGGGCACGAATTCAAGATCAAACTTGGTTTCTCCCCCGGTATGAAATGTCACCCCGATCGGAAATCCAATTTCATAAAAATTTTGTTCGTTGATGTATTGTGTTTCTCCTTGCTGGATGGCTAAGATAGGCTGCACAGCGCCGATATGGTAGCCAGCCAGACCTGTGGGCTTTTCTGCTATAGCTAAGCTTTGTGGGATGGAATCCTGAGCGTGGATGAGTGCTGGTAGTATGGAGCCGAGCAGGAACAGGAAGAAAAGATTTTTTTTCATGGCAATTGGATTGGAAAATGAGATCAGATGCAATTAAGGACAAATATATCCTTAATTATATTCATTTTCAAACCATAAAAAAATATCCTTATAGTCAGGGTATATTATTTTCCTTCATAGACCACACCTGAAGTGGGTGTCTCATGGAGTTCAATCTTGACCAGGGCAGGTACGTTGGCTTTGATCTTATCCCACAGCCAGATGGCAATTCTTTCACAGGTAGGATTCTCCAGTCCCGGCAATTCATTGAGCAGTTTGTGATCCACACTCTTGATCACGGGTTCAATCATTTTCTTGATGTCTGCAAAATCAGCCACCCATCCGATGTGTTCATCCAGTGGTCCCTCTATGTATACTATAAGTCTGTAGGTATGGCCGTGGATTTCCTTGCATTTGTGGCCCACCGGAACGTTGGGAAGAAAATGCGCTGAATCAAATGTGAATGACTTGAAAATTTGCATGCTTTGCACCCTTTAAAACGGGGGCAAATGTAAGCAAATGATCAATCCTGATCATCTGTGGTGGTCACCCGGTAGATTTTCCTGTTTACGGATGGATTTCTCCACCGCTTAGAGCAACCAATTCATCCAATTGGATATTAGGCGTCATTCCTCCTGTAGGGGGCAAGATGTCAAGGGGTGTCTTCCTTTTAACAGCGCTTGTTGCAGTTCATTCCGGACAAACCATTGATGAGGTCACCTCCCTTCAATTCTTTAAAGCGAGTATTACATTTCACCCAACTGCTTCAGGTACTTTATGGAGTTCGCTTTTGTGGCTTCGTTGGGTTGAAGTGAAAGTGATTTTTTAAAAGCGTTCACGGCATTTTCCTTATCCCCCTTTATCACATATCCTTCTCCCAGGCTATCCCACGCATTCGCGCTGGTCGGGTAACGCTCTGTATTTTGTTTGAAGATGGCTATGGCATCATCCATTTTCTGCTGATTGAGGAGTTGATAACCATAAGCATTCAATTCCACTTCATTGGCCATAGTGAGGGCTTCTGCCATGGCCTTTTCTGCCTCATTTGTTTTGCCAAGCAGACGTAGCAAACCTGACTGTGTGCTGAGCGTTGTAAAACTCTTATTGATGGCCACGGCGCGGCTGGCCCATGTAAGGCCAAGTTCCGGATTGACCTTGTTGGCCAGCGCATAATTGGCGGCTGAATTGTAACCCTGCCAGGTAAAGCCCATGGCTCCTTTAAGTTGTTCAGCGGCATTGGCCATGACGATGTCATCCACGGCAAATTCAATTTTTACCGGAAATTGTTTCCGCTCCCAATTCAATACGAGTTCGGCGGTATTTTTTGTCAGGTTGATAAATTCATAGGTGAGGAGTTCTGTCATCTCATGATCTCTGATTTGAATTTTGGTTCTCATCTGGTCATTGGCAGGATCATAAAAGAAGTTGCCCCAGGATTTACTATCCCTGGAGAGCACGACTTCTCCCGAATTATCGCTATTGATCACAAAGAATAATCCATATCGTCCGGCAGGAACATTGATCCCTTCTACCTTTGCTTCATGTGATAATTCGAGGACTGTATTTTCATTGGCTCCCGCGCGCCATGGAGTAGGATAGGGGCCTCCAAATGCTTCTTTGTTCCAGCCATAGGGCACGAGTTCGCCCCAGACCTGTCTTCCTTTAACTGCAGGTCTTGAGTAATTAACAGATACTGTTGATATACCAATAGTCTGCGAGACTTCGGCACCTGGACTGGGAGTGCGGGGTGTAGTGATGTTTTGTCCCCATGCCATATTTGTAGTTAAAAGGAGCAGGAGAATGGGAACGAAAGAGAACACATGTGTCTTTTTCATGGTCGAGATGTTTCCATGAAATTAAGTACACCTGCCCTGGTTTAATAAGGGCTTTGATTGGTATTGGACGAATCCATCCAAATGAGGTACGCCAGATTTGTTCTGGTCGACTAGTAGCATGCTTGATGTTGGACGCTGATGCCCTGAAACGAAAAATTGGCTTATTTCACCCGGTCCGGATAGTCTGTAATCACGCCATCGATGCCTAGCGTCTTTAGTTTTGCAAGGTCTTCCGCTTTATTAACTGTCCAGGGCACAACGCTGATGCCGGCCTCATGACAGGTTTTTATCGTGGCCGCTGTCACAAGAGTATATAATGGGCTATACACATCCGGTTTGAATGAAAGTTTGGAAAGATTTTTACTTGCGTTTTTTCCTTTCGCTACGAGGTAAGAAATGCGGAAGTTCCGGCCTTTAATTTTATTGAGTTCTTCCAATACATTGAGATCAAAGGATTGAAGTGTAGTGATGTTTTCAATGCCCAGCCGGTTAATTTCAGCGACAACGAGCTCTACAAATTTCGCAGGAGCGGGTTGGTATATTTCGTAGCGTTCCGGCTCAGATTTTATTTCGATGTTGTATGCAGGCTGCGTGTATTTGTTGTCTTCCGCAAAACTCCGGATCATCCGTACAGCCATCTTCAAGGAAGGCTTGATGGCATTTATTTTCTTTTGTTCCGGAAATTCCTCGACTAATTTCAATCCGCAGTCATAGGATTGAATTTCCGCGTAGCTCATTTTATACATATTCAGGCTTTGCTCTTCCTGCTTTTCTATCGTCTTGTCCTTTGGTCCTGTGCAGATCTCTGATGACATCCAGGGTTCATGCGACACCACCACCGATCCATCGGCGGAGATCACCACATCCATTTCAAGCGTCTTCACGCCAAGTTCGACAGCGCGAATAAAGCCAGGTAAGGTATTTTCCGGCATAAGGCCCCGGCAGCCCCTATGACCCTGCAGGTCAAATGTTTCCTGTGCATTAACAGCATTCACGGTATAGCAAAACAAACCGGACAAAAGGAAGGCATACATTCTCACAAGCTGGCATTTAAAAATGAAAGGGTGCGCCAAAATAGGGAGAATTTTCAAGCGGTTCCGGAGGAACCTGAATCCGGATTGGGTATCCGAGGTCTGATTTTATGACCACGCCTGTATTTCCCCCTCAATACACATCAATGCAGGGGTAAACCTTTTAATTATCTTAGCCCCAATCAATCAGCAACGATGAAGAAGATTTACGGTGTAAAGCTGATCCAGCCCTTGATGGCGGCAGCTATTTTCCTCTTACTCAGCGTGATGTACTTTTTGCCTCAACTTCAAGGCAAGGTGCTGCAGCAAACAGATATACTCGCCGGCAAAGGGATGAGCCATGAAACCGAGGTCTGGTCTGAGAAAACAAATCGGGTCATCCTTTGGACAAACGCGATGTTTTCAGGTATGCCTACGTATCAGGTCAGCGCACCTCAACACAATAATCTTGTCAAAGCGGTCAATTCTATTCATCAGGCTTTCCTGGAGAGACCCATTGGGTACTTTTTTGCCGCCATGCTCAGCGTCTATATTGTTCTGCTTTGTCTCGGCGCGGGGCACTGGGCCGCGATGATGGGGGCTGTAGCTTTTGGATTTACAACCAACCAGATCAGTCTCTATGAGACGGGACACATGAGTAAGTTCATGACGATCGTATACAGTGCTTACCTTTTTGGGGGAACGATCCTGGCCTATCAAAAGAAATATCTGGCCGGCGGACTGCTCTTTGTCTTAGGGATGGGACTCAGCCTTTTCAACAATCACATCCAGATGACCTATTATCTCGGGTTGTTCCTGATGCTGTATGTTTTGGTGGCTCTGGTGTATTCACTCATTAGAAAGGAAATCCCTGCGTTTATCCGGGCCTCCGCGATATTACTGGCAGGGGTTATTTTGGCAGTGGGCGCCTCTGCGTCCAAACTCTGGACAACACTTGAATACAGTCATGACACGATGCGTGGCAAGCCTGTGTTGGAAGCTCCGCTGGACAATGCGACCCCGGGAGCAGTCAAAGCAGATGGTCTGGAGTGGGATTATGCCATGGCATGGAGCAATGGAGCAAAGGACCTAATCGCCATGGTGGTACCAAGAGGAGCCGGTGGCAGTGGCAGTGAAGACTTGTCATCCAATTCCGCGGTGCTTAAAGATCTGCGCACAAAAGGCCTAACAAAGGATATTCCAGTACCCCTTTATTTTGGGTCACTACCATTTACGTCCGGACCAGCATATATCGGTGCATCAGTATTATTTTTATTTGTCTTCGGACTCTTCTATATCCGCAAATCCATCAGGTTTTGGTTGCTGGGAATCGTTATTCTCACGGTGCTGATGTCCATGGGTAAACATTTTGCTATACTCAATAAAGCCTTGTTTGATTTTCTCCCGATGTACAGCAAATTCAGGGCGCCAAGTTCTATCCTGAGCGTAACGGCGCTGCTGATTCCACTCGGCGCCGCATTGGGCCTTGGTGGATTTATGAAGGGGCATGAAAAATCATTTCAGCGACCAATCTGGATTGCGCTTGGCACAGTCGGTGGCCTATGTCTCCTGGTAGCTCTTCTGGGTCCATCCATGATGAGCTTTACAGGTGCCAGCGATGCCCGATTAGCTGAATCAGGTTGGAATATTGATGCCCTTATCAAGGACAGAAAATCAGCACTCGTCGCTGATGCATGGCGTTCTTTTATTTGGGTATTACTTTGTTCGGCAGTGATCTGGGTATACCATCAGGGTAAAGTAAAACAATGGTTATTATTATCAGGACTCGGTTTGATCATCATTGCCGATTTGTGGGCGATTGCACGCAGATATATTGCTTCATCTGATTTTGTTCCAGAGCGTACGGTCGAAGCCATCTTTGAACCGCGTGATGTGGACAGGCAAATTCTCCAGGATCCGGATCTGTATTACCGTGTGCACGACATAACACAGGATCCGTTCAATTCTGCGTATGCTTCCTATCATCACCGCACCATAGGAGGTTACAGCCCTGCCAAGATGCAGCGCTACCAGGACCTGATCGACCGATATATCCGCCAGGGAAATATGAATGTGCTGGGTATGCTCAATACCAGGTATTTTATCGTCAACGACAATAACCAAAATCCCATCGTTCAACGCAACCCGCAGGCGCTGGGCAATGCATGGTTTATTGAAACCATCAAGATGGTCAACACCAATCGCGAAGAACTTGACGCCATTGATTCTGTCGATCTGCGATTGACCGCATTTGTGCATAAGGATTTCGAGAAAGACGTGAAGGGATTCGATCCCGTGAAAAACGGAACCATCACCTTGACCTCTTATGCGCCGGATGAACTCGTTTATAAATCATCCGCACCCTCTGATCAGATCGCTGTGTTTTCGGACATTTACTACGGACCAGATAAAGGTTGGCAGGCCTATATCGATGGAGTAAAAGCGCCACACTTCAGAACCAACTATGTGCTCCGCGCCATGAATGTTCCGCAAGGCGAACACGAGATCAGGTTTAAGTTTGAACCAAAATCTTATCGCGTTGGCGAAATGATATCCCTGGTGTGTTCGCTGCTCATTTTGTTGCTGACTGGTTTTGGATTATACACATGGCTAACGAAAGCTGAACCTCTTGCCCCTGTGGCGATTGCTGATCTTAGTCATAAGGCTTCCAGTCACAGCGGCAGTAGTGAAAGGAAGTTGCTTCGAAAGAAGAAAAAGTAGATTTAATTAATTACGAATTACGAATTACGAATTACGAATTACGAATTACGAATTACGAATTACGAAATTTTTGTGACTGCTCACTGCTCACTACTCACTACTCACTACTCACTACTCACAACTCACAACTCACTTGGGCCCCCTCCGCCCCCTAAAGGGGGAACCCAATTGGACATGATTACGGCAATACAAAATGATATACTTTACACTACTCACTGCTCACAACTGACAACTGACAACTCACAATTCACAGTTCACCGCTCACTGTTTTAATTTAGTCAAAACAAACAAATGATCACATTCGGATTGATCGGTTTTGGGAAAATAGGGGAGCGGCATGTCGAACACATCCTGGCCCATCCTGAAGCTCGGCTCAAAGCCGTCTACGACATCAAAGCGGATCGGATCAATCTGTTCAGAAACAAATACCGAGACGTTAAAACGTACGACGCATTGAGAGAAATCCTGGAGGATCAGGATATTGATATTTTATCCATCTGCACTCCCAATGCCACCCACGCAGATATCGCGATAGCGGCGATGAAGGCCGGTAAGCATGTATTGGTCGAGAAGCCAATGGCCATCAGCAAGGTGGATTGCGAGGGCATGATCCATATTTCCCTCAAAACGGGTAAATCATTATTTGTTGTCAAGCAAAACCGTTTTAATCCTCCTGTCCAGGCATTAAAAAAGTTATTGGAGGAGCATAAGCTTGGGAGGATATATTCCGTAGCGGTCAATTGCTATTGGAACCGAAATGAATGGTATTACAAATCTTCGGACTGGAAAGGCAAGAAGGCAATAGATGGCGGTACATTGTTCACCCAGTTTAGTCATTTCATTGATGTGATTTATTACCTGTTGGGCGATATGCACATCCTGCATGCCCAGATGGCCAATGTGAGTCATAAAGGGATGATTGAATTTGAGGACACAGGGGTGGTTTCTTTTTTACTCAAAGCTTTTAATGCGCCTGGCGTACTCCACTATACGACTTCTTCGTTTCAGCGGAATATGGAAGGAAGTATCACTGTCTTTGCGGAACATGCCACGATTAAAATCGGAGGCAAGTATCTTAATACCATTGAGTACCAGGCCACAGATGGTTTTGACATCTTGGACCTGCCGGCAGGAGCCACCGCTAACGCATATGGTGATTATGAAGGGTCAATGTCCAATCATGATAAGGTGATTGACAATGTCATTCAGACCCTGCAGGGACGTGTAGCCATCATGACGAATGCGTATGACGGATTAAAAACGGTGGAGATCATCGAAAACATATATCAGGTGGCGGTGAGTAATGGATCATATGGGCATGAGTAACCAGATTCATCCTACGGCCATCCTGGAAGGCAATATCTCCCTTGGCGCAGAAAATGTCATTGGTCCCAATGTGGTACTTCGTGGTCACATTACGATAGGGAGCCGCAATCATATCGGACCAGGCACGATCATGGAAAATACGGTGGAGATCGGAGATGATAACCATTTGTATGGACATGTTTCACTTGGTGCGATGGGGGAGATGGGGTTGAAAGGCGACCGGCTTGTGCCGGAAGGGAAAGTGGTGATTGGCCACAACGTCAACATCCGGGAGTTTGTCTGCATACATGCCCCGGTCTATACGCTTGAAACCAGAATCAATGATAGCGCTTACCTCATGAACAAAAGTTACATCGCTCATGACTGTGTTATAGGAAGGAATGCAGTGCTCAGTGCGGGTGTTTTGCTGGGTGGACGTGTTGAAGTAGGACAAGGGGCTAACATAGGAATGGGGGCGGCCATACATCAGCGTTGCCATATCGGCGCATTTGCTATGGTCGGCATGTTGACCCCCGTGACCCGGGATATTCTTCCCTATTGCACTGTGGCAGGCAATCCTTGCAGAAT
>CAZYHJ010000072.1:0-6673 GCA_964646645.1 uncultured Saprospiraceae bacterium
AGTTTTCGACGTGTGTCAATCCGGTGACCATTCATCCCAATCAAATCGGTTGGACTGAAGGATATACAACTCCGGCACATCACCATTTCCGATTAAAGTTTACCGAAGGGGGACATGAACTCGGATCATCCGGCGGTCCTTTCTTTAATCAGGATGGATTGATCATCGGGCAGTTGCATGGAGGCAGTGCCGGATGTGAGGATGACAATAACACGTATATCGGCCGGTTGTCCAAATCCTGGAACCTGGGCGCGACACCCCAGGAACGGTTGCGTGATTGGCTCGATCCGGATCAAACCGGTGCAATGTTTATACAATCCATCGAGAATATCAATCCGGACGATAAAGTAGATATCGTTGGACTCATCACGGATCCTGCGGGTCGTCCGGTCAAGCATGCAACCATTCAAGTTACCGGAGCCGTTGAGGAAACCATGGTTACGGATAGTGATGGGGCCTTTTTGCTGCAAGGCGTAAGCCGTCAGGGAGCATATACGATCACCCCCGCCAAGAACACAAGTCCCACTAATGGCCTAAGTGCCATTGACCTGGTCACGATACAAAAGCATTTGTTGGGGAAGGATACGTTTAACCTGGCCTGGAAATATATCGCAGCCGACGCTACAAACAATGTTGATCTCTCTGTGGGCGATATTGTATTACTCCTGCGGCTGATGCTCGGTAAGATTCAATCTTTGCCATCGTCGCCTTCCTGGCGTTTTGATCCTCCGGTGCTTACGCTTGAGCCCTCTGGTCAGGGCGGGCAGGTAGAGGTACAGTTTACCGCCATCAAAATCGGCGATCTTAATCTGTCAGCGGATCCCCAGAAATAGACCTGAAAGGCCCGGGCATTGGCTTCCTGAATAAAACGGTATAATTTTGGCGTAATGGAGGAGGTGGTGCATACCGATATCATAACCATTGCCGAAGATTACGTCCGGCACATCTTTGAGGAGAAGATCCCCTCCAATATTTACATTTATCATAATTGGGTACACACCTGCCAGGTAAGGGAAGAAGCCATACTCCTGGCCCGTAAAGCCGGCGTGCAGCCTGAGGAACTGGAGTTATTGAATCTGGCCGCCCTCTTTCATGATGTTGGTTTTTCAGTGTCATATACCGGTCACGAAGAACAAGGGAAGCGTATTGCCAGGGAGTTTCTCAACAAAGCCGGTTATCCTGAAGACCGAATCGAGAAGATCATTGCCCTGATCGATGCCACACGTATAGATGTAAAGCCCCGCACTTCGCTTGAGGCCTTGTTGAAGGATGCCGATACAAGTTCATTGGGTAAGCCTCATTTCCATATTTACACGAATAGTCTGCGGAAGGAACTCAATGCACTGCAGAATGCGCTGCTTTCCAAAAGAGATTGGGCGAAAACAAATCTGCGCTTCCTTGAGGAACATGAATATTATACAGATGTAGCCAAAGCGAGGTATGGAGAGACTAAAGCCTACAATAAAAAATTACTGGAGGCTGAATTAGTTCTACTTGAAGAAAAAGAGGAGGAAAAGCGCAATGGTCAGGTGACTCCCGAGCCTAATACGATCGCCACCAGCAAATCCGCGCAAACCATGTTTAAGACTGCTTTGCGGAATCATATTGATCTCAGCGCCATCGCCGACAATAAGGCGAATATCATGTTGTCGGTCAATGCGCTGATCATCACATTTGCCCTTCCTTTACTCGGAAAAGAAATTGCATCCAATCGAATTTTGTTATATCCAACCATACTCTTACTGAGCGTTTGTGTCGTGTCTATGATTTTTGCCACCATGGCCACACGACCCATTCCGATGAAGGGCTATAGCAGTATGGAAAGCATCCTGGCGAAAAAGTCAAACCTTTTCTTCTTTGGAAATTATTACCGTATGAGTTTTGATGAATATGAACAGGGTATGAACGCCACCGTCGCGGATGATACGATCCTGGATACGACCATCATGCGGGATTTATTTTTTCTGGGACGAACGCTGGGGGTGAAGTATGGCTATCTGCGAAAGTGCTACACGATCTTTATGTATGGCATTATCCTGACCGTTATTGCCTTTGTGTTTGTCTTTTCTTTTTCTTAATGGTTATGGTTCGGTGTAGTCTATTTTATAGATGAAATCTTCACCGTCATTAACTCTTGCGCGCTCATCGAGGCGAATACCGATCACCCAAATAATATGATCCTCGTTGCAAAGCAATAACTGATGGGCTTTCTCATGATAGTCCTTTTTTAAATCTACCATCAGATCCTGCAGCTTTTTATGTTGTCCCTTCATGCCAAATGGCTGGAAAAGATCTCCGGGCTTTATTGGCCGGACGCGAAGCGGCCATCTCACCACTTGTGGGTCAACAAACACCGTTGAAGGGCCAGCATCCAATAAAATACTTTCCCGGTTTACTTTTTGGATATTCAGTAAATACCTGCCTACAGTGAACTGACCTTCATGCGGAATCGTGTAGGTGCTTTGCGGTATGATTTCCTCCAGGTATAAACCGCCTGAAGTTCTGGACAATCGTAAAGTTTCATACTCCAATGGTTTACCGGATGAGGGTTCACTTGCTATGACAAAATCATAGGCTAACCTCCATGGGATTCCTTTTTCCTCCAGCCATCTGAGTAAGAAGCCATTGCTTTGTGCGGATGAAGTGATTTGAAAGCCATCTCCCTGTCTCGAAATGTGTTGTTCAGCCCACTGATCGAATGCGTATTGAAAAGCATCCCATTCCACGTTGATGCGATGAATGCTGTGGCTTAATCTGGCATGCAACCCGGGTTGAATTTCTTCAGCTGCAGGCAGCAGGTGGTGCCTGATTTTATTGCGTTGATAGGCATCAGTTAAATTACTGTCATCTGTCCTGAAGGGAATTTGAAACTCCGCAGCAAATGCAATGATCTCATCCCGTCTGCCATCGAGTAGCGGACGAATAAAATAGTCCCTTTTGGCCGGTATGCCGCGTAATCCTTTTATACCGGTTCCGCGCATCAGATTCAGAAAGACCGTTTCTATGGCGTCATCGAGATGATGCGCTGTGGCGACATAAGTGAATCCCTGGTGTTGGATGAGTTCTTCCCACCATGCATACCTGATTTCCCTTGCCGCAGTTTGCGTATTGAGATGAAATTCTTTCGCGTAAGCCTTTGTGTCCCTATTTAAGATGAAACTGGGGATGGCTTGTTCAGCAGCCCATTTTTCAACAAAACGGGCGTCATTTAATGCGTCCGCTCCCCTGAGATTGAAATTGACATGAAGCGCTACAGGATGATACCCCAGATGGTGAAGGATGTACAATAGTACCATACTGTCTGGTCCTCCACTGACGCCCACTCCAATTTTAGCACCGGGATCAATGCCATATCCTGCCATACTGGCGCTGACGGCATGGACCAAACGTTGCGTGTGAAATTCCGGCATGATTAACGAATAATTCAATCATCAAAAGTGACCCGTGTAGCTTGAATTCCTGCGCAGGTGCTAAATTTGCGGCTTAAAATTAACGCTAATGAAATCATTCTATATCGTAATCATGGCCACTGCTATGTTTTTCTTCACGAATTGTAAGCAGGATGCTGCCCAGGTCGAAGAAGGCACCACACAGCAGGTGGGAACTGAGCAGGCCACCAGTGCCCAGGAGGGTAGTACACCGCAACAACCAGCAGCATCAACCAATACACCTCCGGCCAATGTGTCACAAGGTCATGATTATACCTATCTGACAGATCAGCTCTTCATCTACAAAGCGGCCTTTGGAGGTCAAAAGGATCAATCCTTGTATAAGGATAATTGGATCGATCTTGAATCGGATGGTACTTTTAAAGCCGGTAAATTGAAGCAACAAACACATACCGGTAAATGGGGATACAACCATGATGTCAAAGTACTCCAATTGATACCTGATGATACCAACTTCCCGAGGAGTGAATGGAAAGTGATGCACAATGAACAAATGATGGTATGGGTGGGTACGCAGACCTATGGAAACAATAATACCCAGATTCAACTGGTGAAGAGCAAAACACTACCTGAATAGGGTATAAGAAAGGTATTAATGCATTCGGTCGCCTCTTAATGTGAGGAGCGTCATGATTTCGGCTTCGTATTCGAGATATTGGCTCCAGCGTGTCTTTACGATGGCTTGATCAGCATATTGATTGGCCAGATCTAAAAACAGCCGATAATGTCCAGCCTCTGAGACCATAAACCCGTGGTAAAACTCACGAAGGTATTCATCATCGAGATGGAGGGATAATAATCTGAATCGTTCGCAGCTTCGGGCTTCGATCAGGGCGCAGACTAAAAGCCTTTCCAATAGCCGTTCTTCCCGACTACCCCCTTTCTTTTCAAAGGCCAGCAGCATATTGACATATTCATCTTTGCGCTGTCGCCCCAATTTCAGTGTGCGTTTGCGGAGTTCATTTAATACAAGTCTGAAGTGTCCCCATTCTTCAGTTACAATCGGAGCAAGAGCCACAACAAGATCTTCTTTGTCTGGAAAAGACTGGATGAGCGAAATGCAGCTTGTCGCGGCTTTCTGTTCGCAATACGCATGATCGGTGAGAATCTCTTCCAGGGATTTTTCAGCCAGGTTGACCCATCTGGGATCGGTTGGAAGTTTTAAGCCAAGCATATCATGCTATTCTTTTGAAGCATCTTTTGTGGTGGAGTTGTGCAGACAATTGATCTGGTGTGGAAAAAAATCAACCAGGTAGACATCATAATCTTCAAATCCTGTGTTCCACATCACTCTTAATTTATCCAGTTCGGCCTTCTGGAGTTTTTTCATTTCCTGTTTGCCCAAAATATACTGACCCACAAAAATAGTATAGCCGCTATATGGATCAATTCTCCCGGCATTGGCCTTTTGATTATACAAAGAGACATATTCACCGTCCATCAATTTACAACGCAGCAAACTTCCTTCGTCAAGACCGCCAAAGTTGGGTTGAGCATGTGAACTGGCAATTTGAAATTCAATGACCAGATATGTGTAAGGGCCTAACTGTGTCAGGTGACCCTTGCAGGTGATCAGTTCGGTGTCTTTAAAATACTGTCGCAGATCCTCATCGGTGTGGCTGAAGAGCACTTCCTGTCTGAGTTCAAGCAGACGATGCCCGGTATTGCTGTCCAATGTGTCTTTTGAAAAAACACAGACATAGGGCTTTGATGAATAGGGACCGGGTTGAGCAGCGGAAGGCCGTCTGTGAATCATGTCCGGGTCATAAGACTCGTGCTCAGCAGCAATTACAGCAGTGGAAGTGGCTGGAGGTACTTTATTCTTCTTCGATTTTGGATCAGGAGTAGTATTCGGATTTGAAGTTGCAGGCGAAGATGAAGTGGAAGGACCAGGATTAGCATTTGTCGGGATAGTGGCAGGTGGAGGAGGAGTTTGCGCCAGGATCTCAGGGCTATTTGGCTGGGTTGATTTTCCCATTTTAAATGCGGCGAGATAGAGGTTGAAATCGGTTCTGAACTTATTAATTTTAGAAGCGGTGAGTGATTTTGGTTTGGCATTTGTTTTTCTTGCCTTTTCCACGAGGGATTTGATTTCCTTTTGCTGCAATTTGGCTTTCTTAAGGTTTTCTACACTTTCATTGTATGCTTCCTGAAGGGTGGCCAATTGATCAGGTTCCATCAATTTTATATTGGACTGCGCATTTTGCAATTTTGATGATGCCTTAAACTGGGCATTGGTGGCGGCTCTGAACACATTCTGGACATCCTTTTCTTCGGTGGAAATCCGTGTATAAATTTCTTTCCATTGTTTGGCGAGAAACGCTTTTTCTTCTGCTTCATTCCGGCCGGAGGTATTTACCGGTGCAGCGCCGAGTTCCGGGATCGATTGGTTTTTCCGGACATATTGTTTGATCAGGGTGCTGTCTGCGGGCCCGGCAATGCGCCAGGTGCCATCCGTGAGCATGATGACGCTTTCCCCCTTGCTGTTGATCATGATCTGCTGGCTCAAAACCGGACTACAAACCATCAAGAAGAACCATGTGGTTAGGATGGAGATTTCCCCTCCGAAGGGTATAGATGAGGTTTTTATGAACACGTGGTAAAAATAAGACATTACAACCCGAACCCTTTGACATTTGAGGAAAAAATAGGTTCCCCAACCAGTCCAACGGTTAAATTTCTGATTTCCCATATATGCTTACCTTGCAAGCCCGTTCATGGCAAGTGAAGGGTTATCTCATTGACTTTCAGTAAATACCTGATTTTATGGAAGCTGTACAACAATATATTCAAGCCAACCGGCAGCGATTTTTGGATGAATTATTTGATTTTCTGAGGATTCCCTCCGTAAGTGCGGACACCAAGTTTAAGGAAGATGTACTCCGGGCGGCCACCTGGCTGAGTGATGAATTAAAAAGTATTGGCATGGACGGGGTGGAGATCGTACCCACTAAAGGCCATCCGATTGTTTATGGAGAAAAGATTGTCTCCGCAGCTTTGCCAACTATATTGGTCTATGGTCATTATGACGTCCAACCACCTGATCCATTAAACCTGTGGACTTCACCACCATTTGAACCGGTCATAAAGGATGATAAAATTTATGCAAGGGGATCATGCGATGATAAGGGTCAGCTTTACATGCACGTGAAGGCTATCGAAGCTATGCTTGCTGAAAATCAGCTCGCCTGTAATGTGAAAGTGATGTTCGAAGGGGAAGAAGA
>CAZYHJ010000072.1:6773-16838 GCA_964646645.1 uncultured Saprospiraceae bacterium
GTTTCCGCGGAGGAGCGCGCAAAAATGAACATGGCGCCTTATGATGAGGGAGCATATAAAAAGGAATTGTCCGTTGATGATTTGATGGGAGAAAAAGGGTACACCACACTGGAGCGTACTTCCATACGTCCAACCGTAGAAGTTAATGGTATATGGGGTGGATATATTGGAGAAGGCGCTAAGACCGTTCTACCTTCGAAAGCTTTTGCCAAGATCAGCATGCGCCTTGTGCCCAACCAGGATCCGGACAAAATCACAGAGCTGTTTACAAAGCACTTTGTCAGCCTTGCACCGCCATCTGTAAAAGTAAAGGTAACACCACACCATGGAGGACACCCTGCAGTCACGCCTACCAATACGGTGGAGTATCAGGCTGCATCTAAAGCAATGCTCAAAACCTTTGGGAAGGAGCCGCTTCCACAGCGTTCCGGTGGAAGCATTCCGATCGTGGCATTATTTGAGTCCATCCTCGGTGTCAAAACCGTCCTGCTCGGATTTGGACTCGACACGGATGATATACATTCCCCCAATGAACATTATGGCTTGTTCAATTTCTACAAGGGAATTGAAACCATTCCTTATTATTTCAAATACTACGCCGAACTAAAACAATCATGAAACGAATTTTAATTTTCTCATTATTTATCCTCACTATGGAGAGTACCATCACTGCACAACATCTCAAAACAGCTGATGACAGCCTGGCGTATAGCCTGGGTGTCCTGATTGCCGGCAACCTGCGCCAGGAAGGTTTATCTGATCTCAATGTCGAGCTCATCACTGCCGGTCTTAAGGATGCGTTTAAGGGTGATAAAACCCTGCTCACTGTTGATCAATGTAACGCATTCGTGCGCGATGGCTCGGCCAGACGTAAGGCCAAGCAAGGTGAAGGCAATAAAGTAGCCGGAGAGCAATTTCTTGCTGCCAACAAGACTAAACCTGGCGTGATCACGCTTGAAGACGGTCTTCAATACGAAGTGTTGAAAATGGGTGATGGTAAAAAACCAAAAGCCACAGACAAGGTCAACGTACACTACCATGGTACGCTGATTGATGGTACGGTCTTCGACAGTTCGGTTGATCGCGGCGAACCTATCTCATTTGCGCTCAATCAGGTGATTAAGGGTTGGACGGAAGTCGTTCAATTAATGCCTGTAGGCTCAAAGTGGAGGGTATTTATACCTTACCAGCTTGCGTATGGCGAACGTGGTGCGGGAGGTGCAATTCAGCCATACTCCGCACTCATCTTCGAAATTGAGTTGTTGGGCATCGAGTGATCCTGACTTAAATTCTTTTCCGATATGCTTGAGATCGACATCCTTGCTGTTGTCCCCGGACTCCTGGAAGGACCGTTCTCTCATTCTATTCTTCAGCGCGCTGAGGATAAAGGACTGCTGCGTGTCAGGGTGATTGACTTGCGGACGTATGGTAAGGGTTCTTACCATCAGATTGATGATTATGCTTTCGGAGGGGGAGCAGGTATGGTATTGATGCCTCAGGTATTGGCGGATGCGATTCGTGATCTCATGTCTCAGGGGGACTATGATGAAATCATTTATATGACGCCGGATGGTCACCGATTTGATCAGAAGATGGCTAATCGTTTGTCCTTAAAATCAAGATTGCTTTTAATTTGTGGGCACTATAAGGGTATCGATGAGCGCATACGTCAAAAATTTGTGACACTCGAGATCTCGATTGGTGATTATGTATTAAGTGGCGGCGAATTGGCTGCCGCTGTGGTGGTAGATGCCATCGGAAGATTGATTCCCGGTGTTCTAAATGATGAAACTTCAGCATTGACGGATTCATTTCAGGATCAGTTGCTGGCGCCTCCTGTCTATACCAGGCCTGCCGAATGGGAAGGCATGTCTGTTCCGGATATTTTATTGAGCGGGCATGAAGCAAAGATTGATGAGTGGAGGTATGAACAGTCTCTGGAGCGGACCCGGGCGCGTCGTCCGGATTTGCTGAGTGATGATGAAACAACCTAACTGATTTTGATTTAATCCTCACGATATCCCGGCGAGAGCCACTTGCCGAACTTGATTAATTTTGCAGTATGAAAACTTATAGTACCCTGGCCCTCGAGGTCAAAGACAATGTGCTGATCATACGGCTCAACCGGCCTGATGCCATGAATGCGTTGAATGCTCAGATGTTTGAAGATCTGAAGTCATTTTTTAGTGAGGATTATAAAACGATGTCCCCGGCTTGTGTCATTTTAACGGGTTCCGGAGAAAAGGCATTTGCCGCAGGCGCAGATATCAAGGAGTTGCATGGTCTCAATAGTTTTGAAGCGGAGCAATTGAGCCTTCGGGGGCAGAAGATTTTTCGACTGATCGAAGAGTTTCATGTGCCGGTGATCGCAGCGGTCAATGGTTTTGCATTAGGTGGCGGATGTGAATTGGCGATGGCATGTCATGTGCGCGTGGCATCTGTGAAAGCACGATTTGGGCAGCCTGAAGTTAATCTGGGCATCATTCCCGGATATGGAGGAACACAACGCTTGATTCAACTGGTAGGTAAAGGCAAAGCCGCGGAACTGCTGCTTACGGGAGATATGATCCAGGCGGATGAAGCCTACAGACTAGGGTTGGTCAATTATGTTACAGAACCTGATCAATTACTTGACAAGTGTTTTGAATTGGCCGCTAAGATGACTTCAAAAGGGCCGCTTGCATTGAAGGGGGTGATACGGTGTGTCAATGGACATTTTGTGCCGGGTGTGGATGGATTTGTGCTGGAAGCAAAAACCTTTGGAGAAATAGCTGATTCTGAAGATTTCAGCGAAGGAACAGGCGCTTTTATAGAGAAGCGCAAACCTGAATTTAAAGGGCGCTGATGTACGAATTTCACGCGGATAAGGAACGGTATTTCGATATGCAATACCGGGTCACCAAAGAGTATATCATTCCATTTATCAGGCAATACAATCCCGATGCTAAATGGAGCAGAGTGCTCGAGATCGGTTGTGCGGAAGCCGGTGTGCTGAAGGCCTTCCTGGAAGAAGGGGCCTTTTGCACAGGCATAGAACTTTCACAGGACCGGATCCATGCTGCCGAACGATTTCATGCATCAGCCCTTGCGGAGGGTAACATTGAATTTGTCAACAGGAATATTTTCGATATTGACCCTGTACATGATCTTGGGGGGAAATATGATCTTGTCATTCTAAAGGATGTCATAGAGCATATTCCCGGCCAACTGGAGTTTATCGCACAGCTTCCATTATTCCTGAATGAAGGGGGTATGATCTTTTTTGCATTTCCTCCCTGGCAAATGCCATACGGAGGACATCAGCAAGTGTGTAAAAGCAAGTGGCTAAGTAAGCTTCCATATTATCACCTCTTACCTTCCTTCCTTTACAAAGGAATGCTGAAGATGTTTGGTGAAACTCCGTCGACAATTCAGAATCTAATGGAAGTCAAGTCCACTGGGATCAGTATTGAACGATTTGAGCGTTGCGTGCGCAGAAACAAACTTCATGTGATCGGAAAGCAGCATTACCTCTTCAACCCAATATATCATTTCAAATTTGGATTGAAGCCCAGGCGACAATCAGCGGTTATCAGCCACTTCCCGTATGTAAGAAATTTTATCACCACAGGTGTGTATTACCTGGTGGCCCCTCGTGAGATTGAGGGTTAATTATTTACCTGCAACGATCTTATCTATTGTATTGAAAGATACACTGTGATAGTTTGGCCTTGCCTCCGAATAAATGCTTTTAGCATCATCGGCCATTCCGTTTTCCATCATCGCTGTGTATAATGGGGTCAGGAATTTCCTGCGACCTACTTCGACAAGGAATTTCCTGATCGCGGGCAGGATTTCTCTTCCATAGCCTTGTTTAATCGCCAGCGTATACCAGGCTGCCTGGATTTCGCAATTTCCTGAAGGGGTAAAGGCAAAGGTTTGATCAAGGTCCTTCATCTGCGCTGTAGTGAGCGAATCCGGAAGCGCGCGGATAAAGTGCAACCATTCATGAGAGGTCCATTCCTTTGTTTGCAGCGCATTCGCAGCAGTGCCGGCTAGAAATGCTTTATTCTGTTCTTCAACTGTGGTAAAACGATCCGTCTTAATCACAGGACAATTGGCCGGGAGCCCGGGTTGATAAATCCATTCATCAATATTTATGTCCAGTTGATTTGGTTCGATCAATTTTTCATTCAGGTATTCGATGAATTTTGAAGTGTTCATAGATTGAAACTGATGTTCCGTAAAGTAGGATTTAAGGAAAGCATCAAATTTTTCTCTACCTGCTTTTTCTTCGAGCAGCAAAAGAAAATGTGCACCCTTTTCGTAGGCGATGTCGGTCATTCCATCATCAGGATTGCGACCATCCAGCTGGAGGAAAAGATGGGTGTCTTCGGCAGGTAACTCTTTGATGCTGTTTTGCAGCCCCTGGTATCCCAGGCTCGTGAGCATGGCAGCATAAGATTTCCCATAAAGGGCTTCCATGATCCTGAGCTCGAAATACACCGTAAAGCCTTCATTAAGCCAGAAATCATTCCATGTCGCATTCGTCACCAGGTTGCCTGACCAGCTATGCGCCAGTTCATGCGCGATGAGGGCGACAAGTGATTTGTCACCAGCAAGTATGGTCGGTGTTGCAAAAGTTAATCTTGGATTTTCCATGCCGCCAAAAGGAAACGAGGGAGGAAGTACGATCACATCATACCGATCCCACTGGTATGGGCCATACAATGCTTCTGCCGCAACCACCATTTTCTCCATATCCGAAAACTCATTCGCCGCTTTATCGATCATGGATGGTTCTGAATATACCCCGGTGCGCTGACCCATCGACCTGAACTCGAGATCTCCGATCGCCAGCGCAATCAGGTAAGCCGGAATGGGTTGCTTCATGCTAAACTGATATTCACCTGTGGTGTTTTTAGTTTGTGGGTTTGAAGCACTCATCACAGCCAACAATTCAACCGGACATTTCACAGCGGCATCATAAGTCAACCTTATACCCGGGCTGTCCTGAATAGGAATCCATGTACGGGTCAGAATAGCCTGGCCTTGTGTAAAGAGATATGGCCATTGCTTTCCTGCGGTCTGCGAAGGCTCAAGCCACTGGAGCGCTTCGGCTCCGGGACGTGTAGCATAGTGGATGGTTACTATTTTACTTTGTTCGGTTACAGGGATACTCAGGGATTGCCCTAACCATTCCACAGGATCTCCCAGCGTGAAGGCAGCGGCTTCTCCATCTACTTCCACCTTTTGTATATCCAGGTCCCTGGTATCAAAAAAGATTTCCTTAGCTCCGGGCATCACCTTGATGTCGTAAGCAGCTGTCCCGGAAAGCGTCTTTTTAGTAAAGTCCGCCACGAGATTCAATTGGAGGTGAGTGATCACGGCTTCTTCCGGATGAGCAAAAGAATGTTGGTCGCGCATCATGGGTGTGGTGCTTTTTGAAAGGGCAGGGACTTTATTATCTTTCTTACACTGCACTAACAATATGGATGACAGGAACAGAAAGGTGAGCATGGAAGGACGGAACATGGAGAGTATTTTTAAGATAGAATGTGGATTAATTATGCTGTTAGCCAATACACGGAATTTGCGGGGGTAATAACCTACTGGTCATATTTCCTGCCGGATTTATCGATCATGGTGCTGCCTGCTTGTTGGGTACCCATGAGGAGGATGTCCTGAATGTTGACATGTGGTGGTCTCGAAGCAATAAAATAAATCGTCTCCGCCACATCTTTTGATGTCAGGGGATTAAAGTCATTATAGATCGAAGCTTTTTGCGTGTCCCAATCAAACCGTACGCGTGCAAACTCCGTTTCTTCTACGTGGCCGGGCGATACCTGAGATACCCTGATGCCATAAGTATGCAGGTCAGTCCTGATGGCTTTTGTCAAGGCATCGACTGCAAACTTTGTCGCGCAGTATACGTTGCCTTTTGGATACACTTCCTTGCCTGCCGTGGAGCACAGGTTGATGATATGGCCCGATTTGCGCGCTACCATCCCCGGTGAAATTAACCTGGTGATGTAAAGCAAGCCTTTGACATTGGTATCAATCATTTCTTCCCAATGGTCGAGGTGACCTTCATGAATCGGATCAAGTCCCCTGGCCAGGCCGGCGTTGTTAATTAACACATCTACAGGTCGTGTTACCTGCGCGATAGCCTGGGCACATTCTTCCTGGTGACGAATATCAAATGCCAGTGGCTGAACATGTACTTGAAAAGCGGAAGCCAGTTCATTGCTTATTTCCTGTAGCCGGTCTTCACGACGACCCGTAAGGATGAGGTCAAATCCATGGGAAGCAAATTCACGCGCGGTGGCGAGGCCGATGCCACTCGTAGCTCCGGTAATCAATACACACTTTTTCATAACCCTTCTTTCATTTTCTTCACAAGGAGATCGAATTCTTTGATAAAATCCTGGTAACCGGATGTAGCCGGACCGGTAAAGCCGGTATGTGTTGCTATGACTTCATTTTGAGCATTCAGAAAAAGTAGTGTTGGATAGGCGATTACTTTTTCGAGTTGTGGTAATGCCGCGGATGCTTTTGTCTTGTCATTTGGACCACCATATACAATAGGATAGGGGATCTTCATCTTTTCAATGTAGGTATTGATCGCACCAATCGCCTTTAGCGTATCCGTATGCCGTTCAAATGAAATGCCAATGACTTCGAAGCCGGATGAAGGATTTTTCTGGAGATAATCGAGGAGGAAAGTGGTTTCATCCTTGCAATTGGGGCACCAGGTTCCCATGATTTGAATGATTTTTGGCTTACCGGCATAACGATCTGCATTCAAATCAATCAGGTTCCCTTTTGTATCCTTTTTGCGAAGTTCAAAAGGTTGATCAAACTTTAATTTCGTCAGCGCTAACGGATCGCCGAGGGACCTAAGCGTGATGGAGTCCGCTCTGGTACCTTCCCAATAAGTCTTGTAGTGATTGCCTGATCTGTATATTCCGGATAGTTGACCATCGGCCAGAATTTTGGCTTCATAGAGATAGGCATGACTCCCATCAAATACGGAAAGATGTAAGCGGTCGCCACTGACTACGCCTTCGAGGTAGCGATCATCTCCCGTGGCGGAAATAAATGTACCTGTGATGTGATTTCCTTTCTGGATGAACTCACCTATGGCTTTTGCAGGCGCTTCTGTCTCGAGACTAAACGTGCAATCCCATTTTCCGGAAAGATCCGCTGCCGGTGGATCCGGTTGTTGGAAAAACCGGTACGTCTGACCATGTAAAGCTTTAAACTTAATGCGGTAGTCCTGGCGATTGCGTACGACCCACCAACCTTCTATGGCATCTTCTTCATATTGCGCTTCGATGTGAGAATCGTAGACTGGAAAATCTATACGAATAGTATCCCTTGCCGTGCGCCGATTGACACCCACCCGAATATCAGTTACCAGGATCCGCTCATCTCCGTTGTGAATGACAATGTGAAATGAATCAGGCCGGTCATACACCACTTCAAAATTAAAAGGAAGCTGGCCGTTGGATTTCTCATCAAACCCTTCGAAATCTTTACTGAGTTCAAGGATTCCTCTCCAGGTGCCGGGAGGAACGGCTGAGTATGGTTCGCCAAGTTTAATACAGCCACTAAGTGCCAGCAACATGCATCCGCCAAGGAGCCAGAGGGCAAATTGATTATGATTTTTCACCGACAAACTGATGGTCTTTTTCTTTGAATAGTACGTTGAATGTTGTCAGGCTGCCGTAGATGCGCGTGATATATTGTTGCATATCGATCTTCTCCGCATCGGACAGTGTTGGGTGACTATTGATCTTTTGTTCGAGGACGCGGAGCCGATCGCGCAACATAACAATCTTATGGAAGAAGGTTTCAACAGGCACATCCTTTGGTTTAAGCGATTTGTCCTGAGGTTGCATGAGTAAAACTCCTCCTTTCCATTTATCGCCGATGGGCACTACTTCGCTGATCTCGCCCCAGGTGCGTAATATTTTCATCAGGGATTTTTCAGCTTCGGTGAAAGTGACTGGTTCTGTGGTTTCAATACGCTCGATGATTTCCCATTGGTCATACTCCTTGCCCACATTTTTAATGCCATAGACCATAAAGGCGACTTCGTAAGCCGCCGCATAGAGTCGGATCACCACACCATCGCCGTATGCCGGATGTTTGACCCTGGATCCGATACCCAGGAGTTCTTTTTGTGAAGACATATAGATTATTTGATTCCGGGGTAAATTTAAGGAATCAAAAGGGAAAGCATTTGGATGGGGTTTTGAAGAGGAGTCGGGAGAAGGATTAGACTTTAATTCCGCGTAGCATCTCTCTTTTTCCAGGAGGACCGGCCAATCGCTGGATATCAAAACCTGCCTTTGTCATGCTTCTTCGGACTTCTCCCTGAGCGCAATAGGTGACCAGGCAGCCTCCCTGTTTTAATCTTTGAAATAATGCATTAAAAGTAGATTGATCCCAAAGCGCTGGTTGAGTGCCCGGGGCGAAAGCATCAAAGAAAATGCAATCATACTGTTCGCCGGCAGGCAAATCATCGGCTTGCAGCACTTTTTTAAAGTGAAATAAATCTGAAACAAATTCATCCTCCTGGTGCATTCGGAGAAAGATATCTCCTTCCTCAGGATAGGACAGATAGTAGGCATAATCCAATTGTGAGGCTACCGCCAGATCAATGGGGTATGCCTCTATGCCGGTGTACCGGATGATTTTTTCCGTTTGAATCGAATAGAGATAGGCGAGAAAGGCGTTCAGGCCTGTGCCAAAGCCAAATTCAAGAATATCCAGGAATGGCCTGTCCTCCAGTGTCTTGATGCCATGCTGGATAAAAACATGTTTACTTTCGGCTACGGCACCAAAGAGGGAGTGATAGGTCGCGTTGTAACTCCTGCTGAAGAGTGTATTGCTTCCATCACGGGTAGGCATGACAAAAACATCATCCCGTCCAAGGACAGCGGGGATGTTTTGGGCAGTCATTCAGCGTTGGTTTGTGTAGTGGGCTGGTGTCTCAACAACCCGGATTTGTAGGTTGAAATCCGGGCGAACAAGTGTGCCGGGGCTTCCGGTATGACCGGATATATTAGCAGGCGGGATCTACGTTAGCCACTTTGGTCATGGCGTCTACGGAGAAATCACTTGGGCAACCATACCCTCTGTTACAACTTGAAGTCATTGATACACAGGCGATTAAGCCTAAAGCGATCAGGAAAAACTTTAAAGAAGATACTTTCATGTCAGACAATGCTTTAATTTGCTTTTGATTATCAACAGATAACAGATATAAATCGTTTTAAGGCGCAAAATTATTTTATTTCCGGCGCTTTTTATCAAAAAATTAGCATTAGCCTATATTAACCGGGATCAGATGAGGATTCACTTTATAGCCATAGGTGGGAGTATCATGCATAGTCTCGCTATTGCCATGGTCAGGGCAGGGCATATCGTCACCGGTTCAGATGATGAAATCTACGAGCCCAGCAGAAGCCGGCTTGATGCCCTTGGGATTCTGCCCCTTGAGATGGGGTGGCATCCTGAACGCATTCATCCTGATCTTGATATTGTGGTCCTGGGGATGCACGCCAGAGGAGATAATCCGGAACTAAAGCGGGCGCTCGAACTCGGCTTGAAGGTGGAATCTTTTCCTGAGTTTATGTACAATGTATCCAGGGAAAAAATAAGGATCGTGGTTGCCGGAAGCCATGGTAAAACCACTACCAGCGGCATGATTGCTCACGTATTGCATGAAGCCGGTGTACCTGCCGACAGAATGATCGGCGCAAAGATTGGCGATCTTGAACCTGTTGTTTTATCCGATGCCGGTGTCATAGTGCTTGAAGGTGATGAATACCTGAGCAGTCCGTTGGATCCAAGGGCTAAGTTTTTGCATTATCATCCTCATGTGGTCATTATCACCGGCATAGCTTGGGATCATATGAACGTCTTCCCGACGTATGCTTCATATATCGAACCATTCCGTCAGCTGATATCCTCGTTAGAAAGTGAGGTGGTATTAATTTATAGCGCGGATGATGAAGACCTTGTAGAATTGGTGCAGCAAGTGAATCCAAATTGCATGACCTTTCCATATTCTAC
>CAZYHJ010000073.1:0-16404 GCA_964646645.1 uncultured Saprospiraceae bacterium
CTCCATCACTCCATCACTCCATCACTCCATCACTCCATCACTCCATCACTCCATCTTACTTCACAGCATTCCACCTCGCGCCATCAAACAACATCAACTGCATGCTTTCACTATGTAGACAGATCAGTCCGGTGACGGGAGCATAGATGGTTTCGGGATCAAGCACGGGAATCTTCAGCGCCTTACCTCCGGAGGAATGTATTTCCATGGCTGAAGAGGGGTGCTTGCTGGTTTGATTGATGGCAAACCCGGTCACGGAGGACGCAGGGGCCATGGACACCGGCAGATTGGTTGCTGTGGAAGGAAGGATAAACCATTCGCTGCCATTGAAGCAACGCAATACATGCGATGTGATATCATATATCAACATTCCCGCGGCAGGATTTTCAATGTTGAGTATTTCCGCGGATGTAAATGTTGGTGGCTTCATAAATCCACCCGCCAGAGTCAATAGCGCTGAAGGATTTGAGGAATTTCCGGGAGCGGCCAACGTACCAAATGTGGCAGGAGGCGATGAAGCCTCATATTGCAATAGCGCATCATGGTGTAGTTGTCTCCATGCAGTGCCGTTGAAGTAAATAATTGAAGCACTATCGGACAGAAAGGTGAGTTGACCTTCAAGCGGCGCCCCAAGATCATTCAAGGTCGTCACATTCATGACCGGCAATTGCAATCCTTGTTGCTCACCATACACCAACAGGCTCACACTTTCTCCACCGGAAACCATTGGATCGGGTCCGGCCGGTGTTTTCAAAATGACCTCAGCCACACCTGTAGCTACGGTATCGCGCATCATGAGTAATTGTCCCAATGATCTGTAGGTGGGCATGTCATAACTGTTGACCTTGGCATCCAGTCCTGCATGGGCGATGATCGTGTCTTTCGCCACAATAGCCCATGTGGGTCCGAATACATTGGCTCCCCTTGAATAGAGTATAAACTCAAATTCATCTGCCATGTGATGGCTTATGGCCCCGCTGTTGAAAAAGGCAAGACTATCAATACCCGGAAATTGTTGTGTGGAGCCATAGTTATTTAAAACCCAATACGCACCCTGTGCATCCAGGGGTGAAGGCATCGTATCCGGCAGCACATGAAGATGGCTCACCACTACCTTGCCGTTCGGATGTGTGGTCTTAAATCCAACGGCCATATCGCCGCCATTGGTAAAAGGCACATTGCCTCCGCCAGTGACATTGACGATCTGACTTGTGCCTGCGCCCACCACTGCATTTGATCTAACGATATTGACATTGCCGGTCAGATGTCCGTCGAGACCACTGGCCTTATCCACAATTTCTCCGGAAGCCACCTGATCAAATTGGTAATACCCAATAATGGTAGCGTCTAGTGAAGGATTCTTGGTCAGGTGTCGTTGTAACCTGATTTCATCTTCACTGAGGGCGCGGTTCCATACACATACTTCATCGATCTCTCCTAAAAATGTCCGACCGCTCCAGTTTTGGTAACTGCCGATGCGAACGTTATCAATTGTAACAGATTCAACCGTTGTATTGTGTACGGCGCTATACCCATTGACATAAAGCCTGACTGAGCCGGGTTGAACGACCATAGCTACATAGGACCATTCGCCCGGAGGTACTGTCAGGTTGCTGTCCCACCACCATGCTCCACCTGGCCAGTGATATGCAAGGGTATTATTGCCTTCCCGGAAATTGAAACCTGCGGCAGTACCATCGTTCATCCAAATCGCGGCATAATCTCCTTGAATTCCATCTGGCTTTACCCACGCCGTTACGGTGATGGTTTGCGTGGTAAAATTCATGTCATCGACCTTCATGTGCCCGGGATGCGCAAGGATATCCAATGCCTTTCCAGGTGTTGTATCTAACGCGCATCGGTTGTCCGCAATGATCATATCCTCAATAACCGCCGTATCGGTGCCATTGACATCCTGAATCACAAGGGTGACATCATAGATGCCGGGTTGACGATAGACTACTTTAGGATTTCGAAGCGATGATGTAGATGGCGTACCTCCGGGAAAACTCCAGTTCCATGTAGCCCCTGTTTCTCTCAGCACAGACAGATCAGAAAAATACGCGGTGTCCCTGTCACAGAACAAATACTGTTTCTGTACTCCGGGTATGGCTTTGGGCATGGAGGGTTCATAAAAGTTAGATTCCCACACTGAACGATCTGTAGCTGTTCTTAGTTTGCCCATTCTGTACCAGGGCAACATTTTCACATTGTGTGTTCTTGCCGGAAGTCCTGTATTGAATAAATCCCAATCTGGCATTGTCGCATTTCTGTAATACACTGCGTTTCGGGTGCCTATATAGATTCCTCCGTTGGTGCCACGTTGATGCATGATGCACGTGGGGTACTGGCCATCGAGATGGCTGCCGGAAATATTAGTCCAGGTCGCTCCGCCATTATCCGATCTATACACTTTGTAGCCATTGTAGGAAGGATAACCGTTGTACATCGAAGTACGCACGATCCATACTTTCATCGGGTCATCCGGATCAACCGCTATATCATAAGGAATCCACAGATCCGCATTGTTCAGGATGGATGCAGGTGGAGTGACTTCTGTCCAGGTGGAGCCCCCATTGAGCGTGCGATAAATTCGTTTTGTGCCCCACCAGTCCGGAAATGTTGTGACATAGATCACATCTGGATCTGCCGCACACAAGTCCATTGCTGCAAGATCCACTCCGAAATGATGAACAGCTTCATAGGTATAGCCATTGTCTCGGGTGACAAAAAGGGATGTATCTGATCCTGTATACCAGGTACCATAGTAGTGTGGATGAAATAACAATTCGCTCGAGGCACCTGTGATATACGTGCTATTGGGTTGATAATTAAAATCACGCGTGAGTGGCGAGATCGTCCGGTTGCTCTGCAGGTTCTTGATATTGTAATTACTGTAGGCCTGGCGATCAAATCCCGGATTGACATATCCACCTACACCATCACCGCCATCCGTGCAGATCCAACCATTGAGGTAGACATTTTCTTCCTTCATCAATGTCCCATTGTGGTATGCGCCACCGATCATCACGTCTCCATACCAATGCCCCATACCAAATCCCCAAAAATCGGAACCCGCTATGCCAACATTGCGTCGTTGGAAATTAGCTCCGCGATCAGCCGAATAAAAAATTCCTCCGTCTCCACATACCCACAGATCTCCGCTATGCTCCATGTAATGCAGGTCATGAATATCTGCATGCACGTAGTTGGGTTTATAAGAATGGCTCCATGCGGAGGGACAAACAAAACTTACACCTTCATTTCCGGATACCCACAGGTTGACGCCGCATACCCACATAGAGTCTTTGTTGTAAGGGCTCACACCAAACGCAAGGTCATAGTAATACTGTCCACCATCATCAAGTCCCTGGTCACTCCAGCCCATGAGGTTCATATTGGAGGAACTTGGTGGGCCGGCAGGTTGAGGGCCGCAACATTGAAAGATCCATGAGGAACCTCTGTCTGCGCTGACGTACACGCCATATAATCCGCTACCTCCATTGGCTGAGCCAGTAGCAAGGGCATACACTTTATCCGGTGCATCAGGAGTGACGGCAATTTCTGTTCTGCGCTGGTGTTCGCCATTGCCGACATTTGGTGAGGGCCATCCGTTGGTTTGTTGTGTAAACGTAGTGCCGTTATTGTACGAGCGGAAAAACTCTGTGATATCTCCGCTATGACGTACCGCATAAATCGTATCGGGATCATTTGGATGAAACTCGATTTCAAGCACATCACCCGCTAAGACATTTGTCCATGTGGCTCCGCTATTTGTAGATCTCCATAAGCCTTCATCCGTTGCTGCAAATACAGTGGTGGCCTGATCGGGTTTGCAGCGTATGTCATGCGTAGAAAAAGTCAATGCCATAAATGCGGCATCTCCTGTAGGAGACCAGGTCGTGCCGCCATTGGTCGTCTTGTACACATTAGAGAGGAGTTCGGCATAAACAATGTCCGGATTGGTGGGACTGATCTCAATGGAAGTCACGCTTCCGGTCAGGAAATCATTTGTTTTTGCGCTCCATGTGACGCCGTGGTCCGTACTTTTCCAAACACCTGCATTGGCTGTGCCGGCATAAATAATGTTTTCGTTGGAGATGGATTGTTCGACCGTATAGATGTGAGCAGAACCCGGAGCATAACTGCGGGAAGCCGCATCGTGATCCCAATCAATAGGTCCTAAGGTGGACCAGTTGGCCGCGCTGCGTTGATTCTTATTGTCGAAATGTTGCTGAAGGTAAATGGGGTCATAGACGGGATCGGGGACAACATTCTTGCTCAGGCCGGAGATCCATCGTTTGTAATATTGCGTGTGCTGATTTTTAACAAAATCATTTGTTGCGTAGTATTCATTGTACAGGCGCATCACCTCTCCCGGGTCTGGATTTGAGGCATACATTTTAGTGACCCATAGCGGGGCCTCTTCGGTTTGGGTTAAGGTATAGGGGCTTTCGCGCTGCGCCTGGATATTGAGTCCCCAGCTGCAAAACAAAAGGGTGATGCAAAAGGTCAAAACCGAGTGTCGGGCAAAAGAAAGCCTCATGTTTGTTGTGTTTAAGTATCGGTTTTGGGGAGGATTGCAAAAATAAAAGATAATGCCGAAAGTAGCTGGAAACATAAACCCGCCTAATCAGTTTCGTCAATATGCAGCACATGCAAAAAGCGATGGACGATCGGGGATAACATGACAGCGATTGTGCTTAGAAAAACTACCCCGCTGAATAAGGCATATGTTCCCGCAAAAATCTTAGCTCCCGTGGTATCCATGGCATCCACAGGGCCCATTCCGGTGAGGATCATCGACGCATTATAAAAAGCATCAATCCAATGCATGCCGGTAGACAGTCTGTATCCGACCATGCCAATACCGAGGCTAATCGTCAGCAGGAAAATCGCAAAAAGAATGAATAAGAGTTGGCGTCTGTAAAAGTCCTGCCGGGAAAGAAGGGGTTTGTTCTTATGCTCAAATGAAAAGTGTCTGGATGCCATATCAAGAAGATTTAAATGATCTGCTATAAAACTGATGCACGGATGAAACGATCATTCATGATCAGACAGCACGTAATTTTGTAAAAAATACCGGTCCGGGAAGCCCTTTGGATGAGTTGTGCGTTGAATTTTGAAGAGAAACATGATTCATTGAACTGAAATGTATATCTAAATTACACTTTCATTATCCACGGAACTGTGAATAAAACGAAATACACCTTACGAAAGCCTGCATCCGGCGATGAATGGAACATCGTCAGGCAATTGCTTATTGACTATCGGGATGAATTCAATAATGATACTTGCTTTTCTTCATTTGAAGAAGAAATGGCGCACATCGAAGAATTGTATTCCAGGCCCGGACATATTAAAATAATTGCGGTGGGTGAAAAAGATGGTTCGATCGCAGGTTGCGTGGCATTGCAACCGTTCATGCCAGGCATTGCTGAAATGAAAAGACTTTATGTGGTGCCTGAACACCGTGGAAATCACCTCGGGAAACAATTGGCGGAATCGATTATTCTTCATGCGGTCCGGGCAGGATATGAAAAGATATATCTTGACACCATGAAAGAGATGGTGACCGCGCAAAAGCTTTATCATTCCCTGGGCTTTGAGATCATTCCTGCCTATGATGATCAGGATCTGAGCCGGTTGATTTGTTATGGTAAAATCCTCCAATCCGAATAATTCGAATCATGGACCAACAGATTTGGGCAGCCCTGCTGAAAGCAGAGCGAAAGGCAAGGGGTTCGAAATGGAAACGACTGTTGCAACGTCCGGTGCTTTATCCCGCGCTGATGATCTACGACTATGTCATCTATCCGCGCAATCGTAAGAGCATCTCCCTCGTGACGGATACTTTTTTTGGTATACCCATGAAAACGCTGTTGCCTTCCGGCACGGACATCCGGTTGCATAAGATCAAAGCTCACGATTCAGAGATCAGGTTCGCTAAGTTTCTGGTTCGGCAGTTAAACCCTGGAGATACCTTTATTGATATTGGTGCACACTATGGGTACTACTCCCTGCTGGCCGAAGCACTGGTAGGTCCATCGGGACAGATCTTTGCTATAGAAGCATCTTCTACTTCAGCGGAGATATTGAAAGAAAACACAACCTCCTTTTCAAATGTCCGCATCATCCAGGCCGCGGCCAGCGATGTGCGTGGGCATATAACTTTCTATGAATATCCGGTGCCCTATGCGGAGTGTAACACCACCGTCAAAGATGCTTATAAAGGAGAGCGCTGGATTCAGCATGTAAAAGAAATTGAAAACAAAGTCCCGACCGTTTTGGTCGATGACCTGATGGCCAGGGAAAATATCACCAGTGCCACATTTAAAATTGATGCCGAGGGTGGGGAAACTGCTGTTTTGCGCGGCATGGTTCATTCGCTGCGTTCCTTCAATCTGGTGGTTGTCATGGAATATCATTATACCCCAGGTAAAGTTTCCGTGCATGCGGAGGCCGCGAGGGTGTTGATGGATTGTGGATACCAGGCGCATGGTATTGATCTCGACGGCCATACGTTTGCCGTCCCCGATATAGAAGCTTACCTGTCAAAGAAGGGGTTGGAGTCTGATAATCTTGTGTTTGTCAAAGGGTAAGGCACATATCTCTGTGAGATATGTGTACTTTTACCCACATCAAAAACATACCTTATGTATCCGGGATTAGTACATTCTCATTCGGGCCTGCGCTGGGTCCTCTTTATCTTGTTGATCATGACCATCCTCCGCGCCATGGGCAAGCGGAATGGTAAGACACCGTGGGTCGATCAGGACCGCAAAATCGCGTTGTTTACGCTGATCGCCGCCCACGTGCAGGCCATCATTGGCTTAAGCTTGTATTTTATGAGCACCAAGGTGGATTTTTCTTCCACCATGATGAGCAGCCCTGCTCATCGGTTTTTCACCATGGAGCATACGCTGATGATGTTGATCGCGATCATCCTGATCACCGTAGGATATCGCCATGCTAAGACGGGAAATGCCAAAAAGGTTTTTGGATTCTATCTCGCGGCATTGATCATCATCCTTCTTGCCATTCCCTGGCCGTTCAGGACGGCATTGGGGGCAGGATGGTTTTAAAATTAAATCTGTGGAGACGTTGCATGCAACGTCTCCACATTGTGGTGCATGCAAGGTCCCTGCGCTTTTAATGAATGATATTTTATGATTAATCATTTGCTTCAGCAATGGCATCTTGCTTTCGGTGACAATCCCCCGGAAGTGATCGTACGCGCACCTGGACGTGTGAATATCATTGGGGAACACACGGACTACAATGAAGGTTGGGTCTTGCCGGGTGCGATGAGTCGCAGTTTGTATATCCTTGCTTCCGCTCATCCTGGATACGGTCATCACTGGATCGCCAGTGATCTGGATGAAGTCTTTCGCAGTCCGGAACTCATCGTGGAATACGGTGAATATTCCTGGGCACGATATATCCAGGGTGCCATCAGTTTGTATGCGCCTGGTGTCGGTCCTTTGAAGCTATTGATTGGTGGTGATTTGCCTGTTGGTGCCGGAATATCTTCTTCCTCCGCCCTTGTATGTGGTATGTTATATGCGCTGCAACAACTGACCGGGAGCACACACACCAAAGAAGAACTTGCGCTGATCGGTCAACGGGTGGAACGGGAGATCATCGGGGTGCAGGGCGGGATCATGGATCAGTTTGCGATCATGATGAGTCAGCCCGAACATGTGATGTTGCTGGATTGTCGCACGAGAGATTACCGGCTGATCGATGCAAAACTACCGGGCTGCCGGTGGGTGCTGGTCAATACTAAAGTGAAACATGCCCTCATCGACAGCGATTATAATAAACGCGCATTTCAGTGCCAACAAGCCGTCATGCTGATTCAGGCGCAATATCCGGAAGTGCAGGCTTTGCGTGATGTGACCATGGATATGTTGATGAATTGCGGATTGACCGATGTATTATTCAGAAGAGCTGCGTTTGTCATTGAAGAAAATATAAGAGTGCACGAGATGGTTGATGCATTGAAACATCACGAAGCTCATTCCGCCGGTGCATTGCTTAAAGCTTCTCATGAAGGGTTGCGTCACCAGTATGAAGTCAGTTGCGCCGAGCTCGATCATCTCGCAGACTTCGCCAATCAATATCGTGGGGTGTATGGTGCGCGGATGATGGGGGGTGGATTTGGAGGTTGTGTGATTGGATTGATCAGGGAAGAAGTGCTGGATGATTTTTCAAAAGCGATCAGCGCTTCGTATGGCGCACGTTTTGGATTTGAGCCGGATATTATTCTTTTTGAATTGGCTGGTGGAGTGGATTCCCTTTCAGTCTAAGCCACGTTTCCTTTTAACTGCATAAGGCTGGATCAGGCCGACATTATCGATGCCAAGATTTCGGTAGACGATATCATTGTACCGGATCATTTCCTTTTCATTGGTGCCCCGGTCCACATCTTTGAGATAGCGATAAGTGACCCGTTCCATTTGACCTTCAAAGAGGTCAAACATCCAGTTGATCTCCGTGGGATCCGGATGGTAACGGTTGATTTTTTCCATAAACTTCCTCCGCTCCACTTCACAGAGATCAAAATAAATATTGATAAAACACTGGGTGCGTTCGTCCTGAAATAAAAAATAAAAGCTTTCAAAGGGATCAAAAATAACCGCGGTCAAAATATCTGTGGAATCAGCGTAGGTGTTGATATCCATGAAAGGACGAACGACAAGTCTGTATTTGTCCGATTTGACATCTTCATCAATAATATGATTGGGGTCTTTCCGGTCATAAAGTTCCGGTGTAGGCACAGTATCCAGTGCGACAGGCTTCAGGCTAATTCGTTGCTGGCTCCAGGGAACATAGGGTTGTTCAAACATGCCTTTCTTAAACACTACTCCCGAACCAAAGATCGATTCATTATTCAGCATGGGATTGGCTGAGTAGAATAATTCATTCCGGTTATCGCTGTTGTTGATCCGGAACTCAGTGTTGTATTGCCAGAAAAATGAATTGTATGGCATGGCATTGATCTGCCTGTAATCATTGCTGGACATAAATGGCAAGCCCGTTCGTGGTAGCATAAAAGGATGTCCCGCTTCGTATAAATAAAGCAGGGCCTGGGTAGTGACCACATAAGACTTTGCATGCGTTTCGGCTGCACGGCTTTTGTAATGTATGGAGTACGTAAAGTCAATATGGTTCAACCTGACATGTCCCTGGAAGGGTGTATAGGTCCTGGTAATGTTAAATTGAGCATGGGATATACTGTCCGTTGAAAACAACGGAAGAAAAGGATGTTTCCGGGCATCGGGGCATTGAAAATTGATCTTCATCATTGTTTTATCCCTGATGTTGATCCAAATTTTTCCTTCAAAATATTCTTCCGGTTTCTGAACAGGCGTAAATGCAATGACATAAACCGAATCTCCGGATTCATCCAGATACTTCTTGTCGAGATAGAGATCATATTTTTTTCTGAGCTCCTTTTTATCGACGGTCATCGGGTTTTCCGGAAAAAATGGGTTCTTCTTAAACAAAGGCATTCTTGATATCACGCCAGAGCTTTCAAGAGAAGCAAACAAGCGATCCTCATAAGGCTTCAGTGCCACACGCCCGGTTTTGAGCTGAAGTCCAAGCAATTCATAACCTGATACAGCAGCATTATAGTATCCTTCCACCAATTCTATTTGCTGTTTGTCAGTAAAGGTCTTCAGCTCAAGATAAGCGCGTGTCTCCCCCTGGTAGCCTCCTTCTTCTCTTCGGCAAGCCATGAGAAGGGTGTAGAGATAAAAATTGTCTTTAGGTCTCACCACGATCTCATTGAGGAGCTGAGGGCTCTCTTCCATGGTAATGTTGTAGAAATAAACACCTTTTTGCAATCGGATGGTATAGATGGGATAGCCAATAAAAATCACCTGTACCGAATCGGCGTAACTATTGGTCTGGATCTTGAAATAACCGTCTGTATTGGTGATAGAGCCGATTTTGAGAGAGCGGTTGTAAATGCTCGCGTAAGGGATAGGTTGTTTACTGGCAGCATCGATCACCATACCTTCAATGAAGAAAGATTGTGCTTTGATTCTGGGAGTTACCCAAATACTCAAGATGCCCAAAATGAAAATGAGGCGAACCATAATGCAAGGTAATTGCATTTATAGCCATATCACAAATCAAAATGATTTTCCTATGCCTCCCCGACAATTTTTATCTGGTAGTATGGGTTCGCACTGAGGAAAGGAGGAATTCAGCATGAGTGTCTGTGTGCGTGTGAAGTACCAATTAACTTTAATTTTAGTGATTGCCTTCGTGTTCCTCCGTGTTCCCTTTGTGTCCTTCGTGAGAAACCACTTCCAAAGTGGATGCTACATGGTAGAATGAGTTCGCACAGAGGAAAGGAGGTAGCACGAAGGAATGGAGTAGATACGAGATAAATCTACGAGAATGGAACATGTGTCAAAATAAAAGTAGACGAAGGTTCGCTATGTTCTACTCAAAACAATCATTAGGTTCACCAGAGGGAATTGTGGGATCAAACAAACCATTATTGTTAACCTGGGTTGGAAACTGGCAACCTTCTGAGGAAATGGATTCCGAAGATTCCGGGTGACATCGGAAGTTACATACTTTGCCATCAAAGGTGCCCATGGCGCCATCTATAGCTTCAGCCTGCACACGGACATTATAAACACCGTCTATCCACTGCCCATCCACTCTTCCATCCCATCCTTTGCCTGTGTCATTAGGAGATTCATTCATGACTTCATACACGATCTGGCCTGTCTTGTCCCGGATCTGGAAGCTGATGATTTCAACGATATTATCATCACAATAGGGCCATAAAAGGTCATTGATTCCATCCCCGTTTGACGTGATAATATTAGCCACGTATAAGTGACCGTTTCCTATTGTAGCGTTGATGGCAGGTGTATCGCAACATCCGTCAAGAGGTGAAGATGTTTTATCCTCTTTACATCCGCTAAATACTGAAAGAAAAAGGCTAAAGCTCAGCAAAACAAATATTCGATGCATTATTATGGTTTTCATAGGATATTAAGATTTGTTCATATTGATAGTGAATGTTGAATAGTTGCTTTTTAATCCGGGTCATTCTTTATTCTGACTTCACCACCTTTATGGTTTGCTGCCCGATATTCAAAAAATAGATTCCCGGAATCAGCCATGCCAGGTCAAGTTGATTCATTCCTGCATTGAACCGACCCTCACGTACAGTTTGCCCCACGGAAGTGGACAAGATATAGTTCAGTTGGATTCCTGCAGTAATGTCCACAGTCAGGACTTGATCCACCGGATTTGGAAATGCGATCACTTGCCGGATAGATGAGAGTTGTTCGATGGTCGTTGTATTGATCAGGCCATGGATATCATACTGCGAAAAAAACCGCCAGATCTCTGCTGATGCATTGATGTCCTGGTTGGTCCCTGCTCCGCCAAAGGCTGTTCCCGGCCAGGTGTGCGCGCCACCGATGATTTTAAAGTGTTCGACTGTAGCACCATTGTTTCCATCCGAATACAGGTAATGCTCTGCGGTGCAGGCATCTGATTGATCCGTATCCGGTATCGCATTGAAGCTGGGTGGAGTTGAACAATCATTCTTCTGCGCCCAGAAATCAACGACTGAAGGGGTGGATGCAAAAAACAAATTGCCTTCATACGCCACTACATCATCTGCCGTGCCATGAATCTCCATCACCGGCATCGGGTGAGATGGATTGCAGGTTGCACTTTGACCTACGTTCATCGTACCTGTCACGGAAGCGATTGCCGCAATACGATGACTGAGTTCGCACGCCAGTTTATAACTAAAAAATCCTCCGTTGGACATCCCGGTGCTGTAGATGCGTTCCTGGTCAATCGTGTATTGGGCCGATAATGAATCTATCAAGGCGGAGGCAAACCCTACATCATCTACGGTACTGCTCCCCCATCCCACATTCCAATGCGGATTGCCCAACAAGTCTATTGTTCCCATCGGATGCACCACGAGAAATCCCGCGGTGTCGGCGATCGCTCTGAAATCTCCATACAGCATCTGCTCAAAATTGTTGGAGGTATAGCCATGAAAATTAAGGACCAGTGGGGCCGGGTTGCCGGGTTCATATGTGGATGGAACAAAGAGGATATATGTTCGCTCCAGCCCATCATGCGTGATCGATCCTTCCAGGGTTTGTTGGCTGAGGGCAGTAAGCGGGAGGAGAGCGAAGAGCAGGTGGAAATATTTCATGCTTAAAGGTAAGAAAAGAAGATCTCAGATGCCAGATGCCAGATGCCAGACGTTAGATGTCAGACGTGAGTGGGAGGTGAGGGATGGGGCAACAGACTATCCGCTGACTAATTTTTACGCGTACGTTCTTCAATATTTTTCAATATTTCCAGTTGCTTGGCCTGGCTTTCGAAGAGGATGCGGATTTGTTCTTCGAGGAGGAGGTCGATCTTTTGATGAAGGGCGCGGATTTCGAGTTCGGCTTTGAGGTTGATGAGATAGTCATTCTCGCTGCGTTGCCGGTCCTTTTCTTCCTGGCGGTTTTGGCTCATCATGATGATGGGGGCTTGCAATGCGGCAATGCAAGAGAGGATGAGATTCATCAGGATAAATGGAAATGGATCAAAGTGCGTGGATCCGGTGATTGAATTGACGATGATCCAGGCGATCAGGAGTACCATGAAACTGATGATAAACAACCAGCTGCCGCCAAACCGGGCGATGAGATCCGATAACTTCTGACCTTTGGTCAGGATCTCCTTCGGCGGATGCAACAGATTTTCGATGATTAGTTTTTCATCGTCAATAGTTCTTTTGACGATCTCCTGCAATTTGCTGATCTGTTCAGATTCGGCGTGAAGCAAGGTGTTAATGTCTTTATCCATATTACGTATGCCAATAGTGAATCGCGAGAAAAGTAACGATCCCAAAAATACCAACTAATGAAATTAAAAAGAAAAAATCTGCGATCCGTTCCAGTTTTTCTGCGCGCTGGTCATGCGCTGTGCGAATGGATACAAATGAAAAGCCTGAAGAGATAGTCAGCAAAAGTGCCACAATGGCGGTCATCTCATCGATGATGTTGCTTTCATTAATGTCAGACAAATGCAATGAAGTAAGGATAAACAGACAAAAGCCAAGGAGATTGGCAGACGTCGAAAGGATGTGTTGAGATGTTTTTGTTTTAGCCATAATGCGGAATACAAACGTTGCCAAAAGTATGACTATAACGCATGCGTAATTTGTGAAATGTCTAAATAAAAAGATAACAGATCAATTCATAATCCAATCTCCGATTTTCTGCCAAAACGGATATTTATAAAACGTAAGCACAGAAATATGGTAGATCAGTAGTAATACAAGCACGACAGGAAATACACTCCACCGTTTATTGGCTTTCCAATCCCAGATGCTCAATAGAATGAGAATGATGTCTCCAAGAAAAAATCCGAGGCCCGGAACCATCGGCATGCCGTCTTCCATTCTTGGAGCATATTGAATCAATGAAGGGAAATATTTATAGATCAATCTGTCCGTCACGGGAGTGATTGCAGGCAGGAGCGTACACGCCATGTAGCGGGCATGGATCGCCGGGGTTTTGCGATACCAGATCGCCAGGGCATAGAGGATGGCAAAAACCACCAGGGAATTAAACATCAATGCGATGGCAAAATAATAGGAATTGGTGCCGGGTTCGGATTGCCGTATCGTGGCGAAGGCAAGATTGGCACCAGCATACAAAATGAATGGCACCAGCAGATAGGACAACCGTCCGGTCCATCGATGAATTTTATGTTGCTTCAAACGGATGAGCGCAGCCTGGCCAATGAGCATCACGACCCAAAGGGTCATGGCAATACCGTGCAGGTGAGTAGCCCGGGGTATAGGCTGAGAAAGTACGCCATAATAGGAGGTCCAGAAGGCCCACAGCGCCATCAGGAAGAAGAAGATAAAGAGGATATACCCGTACCGGAAAAGCAAATCCGGATGAGGTTTTGTTTTCTTTCGCTTAGTCATGGCTTGCGTCATGAGTTGTATTTTGTGGTGAGTGACTTAACGGTTTAACCATGAAGATAAAATATCCGATTAACCTCCACAAAGGCATGACAGCGATTGTGGTCATAGCGATGATGTTCTGGTTTGATGACTTCAGTACGGGTGCATGGATCTACCTGGCATTGCACGGCAGTTATGGATTCTTATGGTTGCTGAAGGACCGCATTTATCCTGACCCTAAATGGGAAGAGCACGTATCCATTCCTTATGCGATCCTGGTGTTCTTTGCCCTGGGATTGTACTGGATAGCTCCTTTTGTCCTGATCAGTCAGCATCATATTCCCACTGCTCCCATCATGGCCGGTGCCATTTCACTCAATCTATTTGGTGCGGTCCTGCATTTTGGCAGTGACGCGCAGAAATATTTCACGTTGAAATACAAACCCGGCCTGATCACCGAAGGCTTCTTTGCCCGTTGCCGGCATACCAACTATCTCGGAGAACTGATGATCTACACCGGCTTCGCCATGCTGTCGATGAGCTGGATGGGATATATCGGGATACTTATGTTTTTCACATTTGTGTTTATCCCGGGTATGTTAAAAAAGGAGCGGTCGCTTTCCAGATATCAGGGATGGGAAACGTATAGAAAGGGATCTGGGTTTTTATGGCCCAGGGGGTAAGGAAATGCTTCATCTTTTTCGTTTTGGCGGCATCAACCAGGCTCATCCATGATCTTGATCACCACATTGCCCTTTTTCCGAAAGGACTCTGTATAGGCATGCGCTTCCCTGATTTGGTCGAGGTTGTATGTCCTGTCGATGATGGCCTTCACATGACCGGATTCAATCATGCCTTTCAAGGCAGACATATCTTCCGGTGCGGTTTTTGGATTCGATTTTACCGTCACAAATTTTCCGCCGGTGGTTAATCGTGATTTACATTTTGCTTTTGAGATTTTCCCAACAGCATCAAATATGACATCATACCTCACATCCGATGTGGTGAAATCGGAAGCGGTGTAATCAATAACATGATCTGCACCGAGACGGGCTACCAGTTCGAGATTCGTTGTACTGCAAACCGCTGTGACTTCCGCGCCGATAGTTTTAGCTATCTGCACGGCATATGTTCCTACACTACCGGATGCCCCATAGATCAATACCTTACTGCCCCTGGCCAAGCCGCTTTGTTTAAGAAAACGATAGGCCGTCAAGCCTCCCACGGGAATGGCGGCCGCCTCCTCAAAGGAGATATTCGAAGGCTTTATCGCCATCAACTCATTCGCAGGAAGACAAGCGTATTCCGCATATCCTCCAAACCGAAGGCCACATTGCGCAAAAACCTCATCACCGGGTTTGTAGGCATTTACATTCTTCCCCACCTGCTCCACAATCCCTGCGAGTTCAAAACCCAGCACTTTCACCCTTTTGGGTTTAAACAAACCATTAAAAATTCTTGCGAGAAACGGATCTGCTTTACGAAGCCGCCAATCTCCGGCAGTAACGGTTGTCGCGTGCACCTTGATCAACACTTCATTGGCCTTCGGAACAGGCTTTGGAATATCTCTGATTTCCAGGACTTCCGGAGGGCCATACTTTTCATACACAACTGCTTTCATCATCGATACTTCATTTGAATTTTTTCGAACTCACACATCAAAATGACTCAAGAATCATCTCTTTATTCACCATCATTCCAGCGGTGGTTCCCATGGCAACGGCGTTCGCTACTGTGCGTATTCTTGTTGAATTGTCTCCGCAAGCATATACGCCCCTGACCGAGGTCTTCTGTAAGACATCTGTTTTGATGTATCCGTCTTCCGTCATTTCACATCCTAATACTTCCGGTATCTGGCAGTGTTGTTGAAAAGGAGGGCGAGTATACATTACGTTTAATTCATTCACGGTACCTTCCTTAAAATGAATTCCTTTCAAATGACCATTCACGTGATCCAGCCTTTCTATCGGCTTCTCTTCTATAGCTATGGAGTATTGGTCCAACTTTACACGCTGTACAGGGGTAAAAGTTGGATTGCCATTGGTATAGATGATCAAATCCTTGGTCCAGTTAGACAGCAAAGCCGCATATTCGAAAGCAAGTTCTCCATTGCCCAGGATGCCTGTTCGTTGATGTTTGACCTCATACCCATGACAATATGGGCAATGTAAAACAGAAATACCCCAACATTCCGCTACACCCGGAATTTCCGGAAGAATGTCCTTGATTCCGGTAGCAAAAATCAACTTGCGGCTGACGAGCCTTTCCCCTTCATCAGTTAAAGCTACATACGTTTCTCCATCCGAAAGAATCCGATCTACAAAAGCCTTCAGAAAGTGAACTGACTCATACTTATCCACCTGTTCCTTCGCCTGGGCGGCGATCCGCTGTGGTGCATCACCGTCATGCGTCAGGAAGTTGTGACTCGCAGG
>CAZYHJ010000074.1:0-16218 GCA_964646645.1 uncultured Saprospiraceae bacterium
ACTATCATCACCTCTTATGATATCAAGTGATCATTGAATAGGACAGGAGAAAATGTAATGGAAGGGAACTGCGATAGGAAAGCGTGATCTCCTACACACATCATAGCGGATATTAAACTCCCTTATGAATGATGAAGAAAACGAATGATGCGTTTTGTTTTAGTAGCTCAATAAGTCATTTGAGGCAGCAATGACTTTTTCCACCGATAAAATCATTTCCTTCTCCAGCGTTTCATTCAAGGGTACGGCAGGCATATCCACGGAGCCGATTGTTCGCACAGGAGCATCCAGCGAGGTCCAGCAATTTTCCTGTATGCGGGCTGCTATAGTCTGAGCAAAGGAATTGGATAACGTGTCTTCTGTGACCACAAGACATCGTCCGTGTTTTTTAACCGTGGAATAAATTAGTTCTTCATCTAAGGGTACTAATGTCCGCAGATCAAGGATCGTGATCCTGCCCTCAAATTGTTTGGCCACTTGTAATGCCCAATGCACCCCCATGCCATAAGTAACGATGCACATGGCTCTTCCACTATCAATCATTTCGTCGTCACCGCTGAGTACGATTCTGCCCTTTCCAATAGGCACCATGTAATCTTCATCCGGTAGCGGGCATTTAGCCGTTTCGGTATTGGCGACCTTACTCCAATAAAGTCCTTTATGTTCAAACACGACTACTGGATTCGGATCATAATATGCAGCCTTCATCAAGCCTTTGAGATCCGCACCATTGCTTGGGTACACTACTTTTAAACCTTTGATGTTACACACCACCGTCTCTACACTGGAGGAGTGATAAGGGCCACCGCTGCCATAGGCACCAATAGGTACGCGAAGGATCATACTCACCGGCCATTTTCCATTGGACAGATAACATGAACGGCTCACCTCAGTGAACAATTGATTTAATCCCGGCCAGATATAATCCGCAAACTGAACTTCGACTATGGGTTTGAGTCCTACGGCAGACATGCCTACGGTAGACCCAACAATAAATGCTTCCTGGATCGGCGTGTTAAAAACACGATCGTCTCCGAATTTTTGCGCGAGCGTTGCTGCCTCTCTAAAAACACCACCTAATCTTCTGCCTACATCCTGTCCATATAAAACACACTCTGGATGTTTGCGCATAAGTTCTTCAATGGCAATCAGTGCGCTGTCCACCATTACTTTAACCTCCGCACCTTCCGGTTGACGAATGCCTTGTTCTGAGTTCACAGACGTTGGCGCAAATGCATGCGTGTATAAATCATCAGGCGAAGGATCAGGAGCCTGGCGGGCTTTGTCAAAGTCGGCTGCAACATTATCTATAGCCTTTGACTCTAATCGTTTAAGGTCTAGTGTAGTAAAGCCCTCTGCCAACAAAAGATTTTTCATCTTTGGAAAAGGGTCCTGCAACTTATCCTCTTCCAGATCATCCCTATACCACTCCATACGCACACCGGAGGTATGGTGATTGAGTAAGGGTACTTTGGCATGCAATAAAAATGGCCTGCGTTCGGTACGAATGATCTCTAAGACCTCCGAAACTGTTTCAAAACATGTTTTGAAGTCCGTGCCATCGATGCTTCGTGCCTCAAGGCCCTTAAATCCTTTGGCATACTCCGCGGCATTCATAGCCCGGGTCTCCTGTGCATTGGCAGAAATGTCCCATTCATTATCCTGCACCAGGTATAGTATTGGAAGTTGCTTTAAAGCGGCCATCTGGAATGCCTCTGCAACCTCACCCTCTGTAACCGATGCATCTCCCAGGGAACACACCACGACAGGAGGAACTTTCCAATCACCAAGATTTCTGTGCTCTTTATAGGCGATACCCATGGCGACACCTGTGGTCGGAATAGCCTGCATTCCTGTTGCAGAGGATTGATGAGGAATTTTAGGTTTGTCATCATCTTTCAACGCAGGATGTGAGTAATACGCACGACCACCCGAAAAAGGATCATCCCGTTTGGCCATGAGTTGCAGCATCAGGTCATAAGGTTTCATGCCTATGGACAACAGGAGTGCATCATCTCGGTAATAGGCCGACAACCAATCATCCGGGGTCAGGTGCAATCCCAGTGCAATCTGAATCGCTTCATGTCCACGGGAAGTGGCATGTACATATTTCGAAACCACTTTAAAATTGGCTTCGTAAAGGTCCGTCATGGCCTTGGCCGTTGACATAAGGGTATAGGCCTGCGCGAGGACGTCCGGCCATGTCGCGCCGGAAAGGTTATTTTTTTTCTTCTTCTTCTCTTTTCCCATGATGCACCGCCAAAGATAGATATTGAATCCTAGCTGTTGATTCCCAAGTCATACCCCTATCTTTAGCCCTCCAATGAATTGTTAGGTATGGATGATTATAACGGTTTGATCAGTAAAGTACAGCGTTACCAGGCCATCCTGGCGAATACGCTGGCGTATCGTGAGCGGTGGAACAAACAGCTCAAAGCATTAATTGTCAGCGAGTTGGAAAATATGTTAAAGGTGACCGGCTTACACGGGACCATTGAGACCTCTGATAAAATTCGCCACCTTGAATATGTTATTCTCTCCCTGGGCTCCGAGGAAAGCGGTATTTCTGAGATTATTTCTGAAAAGGTGGATAAGCCGCTGATCAAGCACAATGGATCGCTGGTGTATCAGCAACTTTTCAATGGTAAGATCCAGGTGATGATCGGCTATCCATATATCGAGGGATTTGGCGAGCCAAGACCTGCCAAAGTCATTGCCATATACCGTCCTGAAGAAGTGAAAACGCCCTTCCTGGTCAGACATATGGAGGATTTTATCAAAGAACTCACTGCCTGGGAGGATTTTGATGATGATGATCAGACCGTTCCGAAAATCGGATTTAATCTTCAAAATATTCCAACGACCAATCCGCCAACGTCAGAGGGTCAATCGTAACGCTTTAATTATTTAAGGAGCATTCCTGCAGGTAGCCTTACGGTGTGGTGCTCCTTCTGTTTAAAGTTTTTTCCAAAAAATAAGAGTCCAAAGTGGAAGCAATCCACACTCTGAGTGACCTCGGGTTGCTGCACAAGGTCATTCCATCCTTTTGTCATGTCCGCTGACCAATAGATGTCGTCAACGATCACGATGGAGTCTTCATCAATGAAGTTCTTTAGCGAATGATAATACGACTGCAAAGCTGCTGCTGTATGATTGCCATCAAGGAATAGCACATCAATGCGAGGCAGGATCATTTTTATTTGAACCAGAAATTCTTCAAATGGCAGAGTATGAAGGGTGATGTTACGAAGCTTCATTTGTTGGAAGAATTGTTCTGCTCTCATGGCTACCGCAGGATCTCCCTCCACGGTGTGGATTCGGACTTCATTTGTTGCCAAGGCCATATATGCGGCACTCAATCCAAGTGAAGTGCCTAATTCAAGAACAATCGACGGTTTTTTCCATTGAACAAGTCGCGACATAAACCTGCATTGAAACGGTTTGCTGAGGGAGTGGTGTGCTATGGATGCCAATGAAGATGTAGTACCTGAAGTCGATTTTGCTCCAGCTCCAAGATCCAGTCGCTTTACCTGTTCATTGGAGATCATCCATTCGCTCCGCTGTTTTTCAAGAGCCTCAGCGCCATTGACAGCCTGGAGTTCGTTACAACAGGCGGTAAATAAATCAAATAAGTAAGGAGAATGGAAAGCATCCCATCGCTTTGCTTTGAACCGGTGGAGGAAAAATTGGCTTACAGTATAGGTTGTCCCCATGGGCCCGAAAATAGCCATTGTCATCCTTATGAAGGTTGATGGCACAGGACATGCCATTGGCGATCAGCAGTTGTCCGCTGTGCGACAGTAATTCACGGCCAAATGTTCAAAGGGAATAGTACTTTTGTTTTCAAACCTGTTTCTTTTATGAAAAGCATTTTTACCACGCTGATTTTCGTATGCCTATCCCTCTCTTTCCTGCAAGGACAAACTCAGTTTACCTTACGAAATGATCTTCTCGCCGAGAAGGACATGCACAGCGCTGTTCCGGTGGCGGTCGCAGATATGAATGGAGACAAACTGGACGATCTCGTCATTCTTGATTTTGGATCCAATCTATTTATTCAATATCAAACGCCAGACCCTGAAAGGCCCTTCGTGCGTTATGAGGTGCCGGTGGACATTGACAACGCAGAACAGAATGATATCATCATTGCTGATTTTAACAATGATGGTTCAAATGATATTCTGACGGTTGGATCATATGATCGGGTCAAAGTTTTATACAGTGAACCCTTCACCTATTCATTCACCTTGACGTATATCGTGGTGACTCCGTTTTTCTCCCAGGGCGCTTCCTGCGGAGACTTTAATCATGATGGATGGGTGGATGTCGTCATGCTCAATGACAATGGCCTCAATTACACCCTGATGAATGACGGCACAGGCCAGTTGGTCGAGGAAGATCTTTTCAATTTCGTCACTGAGCCAACCTCTGATAATTCAGGAAACTATGGTTCAGTATATACTGACTTTGACATGGATGGTGACCTTGATTTCTATATCGCTAAATGCAGACAAGGAGTCAATAATCCAAATGACCCAAGACGGATCAATGTCTTGTTTGTCAATGATGGTTCAGGAAATTATGTGCAGGATGCGGCTAATTACGGTCTGGCCAGTGGTCGTCAGACATGGACGGCAGATTTTGGTGACATCGACAATGACGGTGACCTGGATTGCTTTATGACCCAGCATGATGTGATCAGTGAGTTGTATGAAAACATCAACAACGACACCTTTATCAATATCACACCAACTACAGGACTTAACATTGGCGGGGTTCCATTGCAGGGTATGATCCGCGATTTTGACAATGACGGGTGGCAGGATATCCTGGCTTGCGGTGACCGTGTTGATTTTTATCACAACAATGGGGATAAGACATTTACCAAATCTGATCCTTTCGAGGCGAGGATTTTCGGAACCTTTGGTTTAGGGGACCTCAATAACGACGGATTTACGGACATCTATGCCTCGACCGTCATTCCATTCAATAATCCGGATCCCATCAACGAAGACATGCTTTTCCTCAATGAAGGAAATGACAACCATTTCCTCGGGCTAAATCTCACTGAAACGAATGGCAATCCTTCGGCAATAGGTGCTATGGCATTGCTCTATGGCCCCTGGGGCACGCAGATCAGAGAGGTCAGGGGAGGAGAGCAATATGGTGTCTCAAATTCACATGGTATGATTTTCGGTCTCGGCCAGCAAACGACCTATGACAGCCTTGTCATTCGTTGGCCCGATGGCACGCGGGAGCATTTTGATGGTCTCGCCGTGGATCAGACCTGGTCACTGAGAAGAGGGGGTTGCAGGCAAGTACCGCTCCAAAGTTATCCGACACTTGAAGTCTTATGTAACGAAGATTCTATTACGCTTAAGAACGAAACAGGGTTGTCATTGATCAACTGGAGCAACGGTTTGACCGCAGACTCCATTGTCATCAAAAGCCCCGGACTTTTTTATGCAGTACTGGAAGATCCTGACGGTTGTCCCATTAATACCCAACCAATGGAAGTGGGTCAGGACCCGGATACGATTAAACCCATTATCTATTATGAAGGTGCTACGGTGCTTTGTGGTGGTGATGCGGCAGTGCTCGCACTCCCAGCCGGTCAGGGGTACCAATGGTCCACAGGTGAAAGCACACAGGTCATTGAAGTAACAACAACTGGCGATTATTATGCTTTGGTTGATGGATATTGTGTGGCTCAAGCGTCGGATACGATTTATCTCGATTTTGTTTCACCGGAAATTCCTCAGACAACAACAGATACCATCAAGCCAGGTGAAATTGCAGTCGTGACAGCTACTGGAGATTCCATCGTTTGGTTTATGGATCCATTTGGAAACTTTCAGATCGGTTCCGGAAACACACTTGAACTTGATAACCTCACCGATACAACCACGATTTATGCCCAAAGTATTCAATCCATCAATGGACGGGATTTCGATCTCGGTCCGGTGCAACATCAGGGGCTGACCAAGTACAACGCCGCATTTGTCAATGGAGGATTATTGTTTGATGTACTTGAAGACATTACCCTGCACCAGATTACCGTATTTACGGATTCAGCCGGTACCAGAAGTATTGACATTAATAATGGGGTCGATTTTTTCTACGAATATTATATTGATATCCTGCCCGGAATGAATATGATTAATCTTGAAGTCACCTTGCCCGCAGGTTCCTATACAATGACAACTAATACAGATCAAAACAACCTGGAGTTTGGTGTAAATAGCCCTTATCTGTGGAGGACCTCAGAAGGGGTAGATTATCCATATGAGATTCCTGGTGTGGTTTCCATAACCAACAGCACCTTTGGAAGTGATTTTTATTATTATTTCTATGATTGGAAAGTATCCACACTAGACAGATACTGTGAGTCTGAATTGGTCCCTGCTACAGTTATTGTTGATTTGGGTACCTCCACGAATGAAGGTTCGAATCACGGTCAGACCATTATGGTCAGCCCTAATCCTACGACGGGATACTGCTCCATCGCCTTGCAGTTGGATGGAGAATATTCCTTTGAAGTACTTGGCCTGGATGGCGTAAGTATAATTTCAGGCAATAAAAGGGAGACACCGGGCACAGGATTCTTCCAACTTGATTTGTCATCCTATCCGGCTGGAACCTACCTTGTGCGTGTGCGTCATCAAAACTCAGTGTACACACAGAAACTTGTGAAGTTATAAGACGACGAAAGGTTTGATACCGATCAGTCGGCGTTGATCAAAGAGGGCGTAATAGTATACGCCCTTTTTGATGGACAGGGGTAACTCAATCCTTCCGGCAAAGGGAGCGGATTGTAATAATCTTCCTTCGACATCTGTGATCTGGTACCTTAGGTTTTCAAACATCCCATACCCTTCGTCAAGCACGATGTCCAGCCAATACCCATCCGTCGGATTGGGTTTGAGTGAAAAAGCATGAACGGCAACAACAGAGGAAATGGATGATGTAGACAGGTCAATGCTGTCCATGGTCACGACATCTATCAATTCATGATGTGCCTTGTAGTCCTGGTACATTTCCTTGAATTGACCAACTAATGCCAGGGTGTCATTGGTAAACAAATCCGCCATCCATCGACCGGGTAACGTCTGATAATTTAGTTTGATATTGAGTGAGGCGAAGCCTTTTTGCCCATGGAGCGGAATCCTGTATTCGATCCGGTCCATACCATTACCACTTTGTGTTGAATAGTCGGCGTCATTATTAGCCTCTCCCCAAACAGCTACCGTGTCATAAGCAGCATGATTTCTGCTAAAGCCCGCGGGAAGCAACCTGTTATCTTTTAATGGTTCGTACGCCGCGTTGAGTCGCGTAGTGAGATGGCCGCTGAGGTCAGACATGGCCAGTTCATAGATTTGGACATCATCAGCTGATCTGGAGATTTCATGGTGTGGCTCATAAGGCAAATCCCTTCCTTCAATATTTCCATTTTCATCCAACTGTCCGTTCATATAAATAGGATCAGGACTACCTGTTGGTGTGAGACTCACTTGCAACCAGGCCAACCTGCTGGGATATCCTGACGGGAGTTTATGTCCGGATCGGTTGCGGACAGATAAGGAAAGGTATAAAGTATCACCAAAAACATACATTGATGGAACATCAATTTCAGCTGCGGAAGCCAGGCTTTTCCTGTTATTGGAAATGGATTCATCCCACGCATGTGATCCTTCAGGCTGAGGTATTCCTAGTATGTCCTGGTTGTCTCTCATGAGTTCCAACATCGCCGTATTCGCGCCAAAGAATTGGTGCAATCCATAGGGCGAGCGTGGTTCAAGCGCAGCAAAATCTGTGGCAATGATGACCTCATCATTGATAAAGGGCATGTGGCATGATTGGCATTCTTTGCCCTGTGCGGAAAATGAGGAATTGAGCCATTCATGATAGGTGGCTTGCTCCACAAAGAAATCCCCGGAAGGTGTTCCATCCGGTTGTAAGGTTTCCGTAATTAATGTGTGACAACTGGCGCAAACCCCACTGCTATAGATGTGATCGGAAAATTCAGGTTCAAAACCAACATAAATCTGCATTGGGCCTTTGAAAGGATTGGGGTAATGACCATATAGAATGCGGTTGGTATCCAGGGTATAATTACCCGAAAAATCTTTTCCAATGGTATGCGCAGGCTGTTGATGACAAGCGCTGCAGGATACACCGTCAAGTCCGAGGGTATCGGAAAGCATGTTTTCAAATGTATAGGGATTACCCAGCCTTCGGGACTCAAAACTGCCCAATGGGGCATGACATTTAAGGCATGTGGTTTCAATGGCCGCCTGTGCGGTGGGGTATAGGTTGACCTCATGCGCCACCGTCGCCCTCCAGAAAGGATCCCTGGAGGCAAGTCCCATCATACTGAGTTGCCAGTCATCAAAAATGCTGACGTCCTTACCATCTCCATCGACCAGGGCCTGGCCGGTTTCATCCACGCCATGACATCCGCTGCAATGGGATGAATGGGCTACCTTTTGCTGAGCAGGGACGGGAACACGGTTTTGGCCACCTGGAAAAGTGAGGCCAAGAATCAGGATGGTGCCGCCGAAAGCGATGAGTAAGAGCGATTTTTTCACGGGGTTAAAAATAAGCCTTTCACCCCATCAACCCAACCTTGTCCATCCTCCATACTTTTTATCTCAAAAGGGCTTGTTTGGTGAATCGGCACTTTATACTATTTTAGCCATCTCATTATACTTGTTAGGAGTCATTTGTGATGAAATTGAAAAGCCAATAATGAAAAAAATTCTTTATCCGACGGATTTCTCCGATGCGGCGGAAAATGCCTTCGTCTTCGCCCTTCAGATAGCAGATCACCTCGGAGCCTCCATTATCACCTTACACGCATTCGACAGACCGGATATCAGTGATTTCAACCTCCCGGGGGTTTTGCGTGAGGTCTATGACTCCATCGATCTTGAAGTCTTTGAAAACTACGAAGATGAAATTCCGGTCCTGAGGGATATCGCCACAGACAATGGCTACTATCACGTACCCATGGTTCATGTGCTTGAGGAAGGAGCTCCGGTCTCTGCGATTCTGCGTACGGCCAATAAAAACAAGGCAGATCTCATCGTGATGGGAGCTACTGGTGCCGGTATGATGGAATCTCTTTTCTTTGGAACGATCTCCGGTAAAGTCATGGAAGAGGCGCACTGCCCCGTGATCGTGGTCCCGGCAGACGCTCAGTTTGATGGAGTGATTGATCATATCGCTGTCGCTACCAATCTGACCCCCGAGGACGCCAGATTGATCGAAGCGGTAAGAAAATTCAGAGATGTCCTGGGAAGCCATCTTCATGTGGTGCATATAGATACATCATCATCCGGAGGAGGAGAGGCACAATTGGCCGCCTTCTATCAGCCTTGGATCAGTGACAAGAAAATGACCGCCCACTGTGTTAAGGGAAAAGACATAAATGAGACGCTCGAACAATTTGTGAAAGAAAAGGATATCGATTTATTGGCGCTCCTTTCTCAACGCCGTTCGTGGTTTGATGAACTGTTTGAGCAGAACCGGGCAAAGGAAATGTCTTACCAGCATTCAACACCGTTATTGGTATATCAGCTGGAAACACTCAATGGTAAAAATCACTAGCAGACTTTAGTTTTTAATTTCAGCGGCTCCTTTATTTCATTGAAGCCTCGCGGATAGCCTTAAATTCTGAGCCAGTTTTCCATGCTGGCCAGTTATTACTATTGGCTAATTCCAAAGCCACATTCATAAACAAGCCGGCATCCTGCATGATGCCCCCTAATTCAAATGTTACCGGATCATATTCGTCCTGTGGTAGGTGATACGCAGTTGTCCGATATTCATCCGATTTGGATTTGGCATATTCTTTCCCTTTGGTTTTGTGGTCATGGCTGCCATGCGCATATAACGCGGGAATACCAATCTTAGCGAAATTGAAATGATCTGATCTGAAGAAATATCCTTTCTCAGGTTCCTGGTCCGGCAGCACATATCTGCTTTGCTTTTCAGCCCATCTTGCCGCATAGTCTTCCATTTCACTTTGCCCGTATCCAATGATGCTCAGGTCATTCATTTCGCCATAAGCCGCCATCCCGTCAATATTGATATTGGCAACAGTTTTAGCAGGAGACAAAATCGGATTTGCCGCGTAATAGGCAGAGCCAAGTAACCCTTGTTCCTCTGCGGTAACCCATAAGAAAACAACAGTGCGTTTAAGCGGACCTGATTTTTGCATAGCTTCCGCAATACTGAGGAGGGCGGCTGTTCCGGTTGCATTATCCCTTGCCCCATTGTAAATCGAATCACCGTCTACGACTGCACCGATGCCGAGATGATCCCAATGCGCTGAAAAGAGGATGTACTCTTCCTTTTGTTCGGTTCCAGGAATCATGGCGATGACATTCCTTGAGGTATTCTCACGAATGTCATTCTTTAGACTGGCACTAACCTTATAGGGCAGGGGAATGGCTTTAAAACCGGGTTGCCTGGCGGATTTCATCACTGAGCTTAAATCCTGCCCGGCTTTTGAAAATATATCTTTGGCAGCGTCAAGAGATATCCACCCTTGCATTTCGCATGGTGTGTAGCCCAGTGATTTCAGATTGAGTTTAGCTCCGGTGCCAGCACCTTGAACGACGGCCCATGGATAACCGGCCATATTCGTTTCATGGATGATCATAATTGCGGCAGCGCCCTGGCGGGCAGCTTCTTCGTATTTATAGGTCCATCTGCCATAGTAGGTCATCGTACTGCCTTTAAAGAAGGTGCTGTCTTCGCTTCCGAGGCCAGGATCATTGACGAGCACCAGTGCGGTCTTCCCTTTCATATCCAATCCTTCATAATCATTCCATCCATACTCCGGGGCCACAATGCCATATCCACAAAACACCAATTCAGATTCAGATAATTGAATTTCCTTTTCGGGCCGTTGTGTAAAGGCCACATATTGATCTCTCCATGTGAGCGAAATGGGTTGGTCACCGGATAATTCCATGGTCGCTGAAGGATGGCCATTGATCTCTACCAAGGGAACATCCTGAGTGTATGAACTTCCATTGCCGGGAGCCAGGCCAATGTTTTTAATCTCGTTGACGAGGTAACGGATAGTACTGTCTTCACCGGGTGTAAAGGGTTTTCTTCCTTGAAAGGCATCCGATGAAAGCGTAGTCAGGTGGCGGACATAAGTAGCTTCGACGAGCGCAGGTCCAGAAGTGGAATTGTCTTTACAACCAAATCCAATCAGGCAAAGGATAAAACAAAAAACGGCGTATTTCATAAAACGGCTTTGCTACGAAGGTAAACGAAATGGAATTATATTGCCCCGCTGATCGACTTCCTGCAATGACTTATCGGCAAACCATCGATTTTCTATTTACGTCACTTCCGATGTTTCAGCGGATAGGAGATGCCGCCATTAAAAAGGATCTGACCAATATCCGAAAGCTGTGCTCCATGCTCGGTGATCCTCAGACGGATTTTCCTATGATCCATATTGCAGGTACAAACGGTAAGGGAAGTACATCCCATATGTTGGCCTCAATATTTCAGGCGGCTGGCTGGAAAGTGGGCCTTTACACTTCTCCGCATTACGTTGATTTCCGCGAACGGATACGAATCAACGGAGAGATGATCTCAAAGCAAGAAGTCATTCGCTTTGTTAAAACCTACAAGGATCAGTGGGAAGAAATCGCACCATCTTTTTTTGAAATCACCGTGGCAATGGCCTTAAATCACTTCCGCAGGCATGAAGTAGATATCGCGGTGATCGAAACCGGGCTTGGAGGTCGCCTGGATTCTACCAATATTATTCAACCGATGCTCTCCGTGATCACCAACATCGGGTTCGATCATATGAATTTACTTGGGAACACGCTGCCGGAAATCGCATATGAAAAGGCGGGAATAATTAAACCCGGTACGCCTGCCATCATTGGTGAATGGGATGCGGATACAGCACCCGTTTTCACCGCCAAAGCTGCTGATGTATTCGCCCCGTTACATTTTGCATCGAGACACCTTAGGGTGAACGCCTTGTCTGCAGGCAGAGGGAAACAAGGATTCTCTGTTTCACTGCGTGGAAGTCGTTGGTTTGATAAAATCGATATCGACCTAATAGGCCCATATCAGCGGCAGAATCTGGCGACAGTGCTTGAAACAATTTATTGTTGGAATAAATATTATCCCCAGCTTAAAATAAGCAACACTGCCATAAAGAAAGGTGTTGGCAATGTAGTAACACATACCGGAATGATGGGGCGATGGATGGTGATACAGCAAACACCTTTAGTGATCACAGATGCGGCGCATAATCATCACGGGATGAGTGCTATGCTTCCCACTTTACTTTCAATGCCTTCCCGTCAGCGTAGGTTTGTCCTTGGATTTGTAAATGACAAAGACATACAGAAAATTTTGGCCCTGTTTCCATCCGATGGCGTTTACTATTGGTGCTCGCCGGATATTCCTCGCAGACGGCCGTCAGAAGAGGTGATGAAGGAAGGTGCAGATTCAGGATTAACTGGATCAGCATATAAGTCTGTGCAAATGGCATTTCGGCAGGCCATAAAAGATGCGAGGGATCAGGATCTGATCTTTGTAGGAGGCAGCAGCTATGTGGTGGGTGAATTCCTTTCAAAAATAAAAAAGCCTGTTTCCGGTAGAAAACAGGCTTAAGGGTGGGAGATCGGGTTCGAACCGACGGCCTCCAGAGCCACAATCTGGCGCTCTAACCAGCTGAGCTACAACCACCATCTTATCTTTTGCTATACTGCTATAGCCGTTGGGAGGGCAAAGATAAGTTTTCTCCGGATTAGTTTTAGCGCCTTTTCTTTCGGCGGCAGAAGCTTGTTTTCGCTTATTTCCATTTATATCGCTCCCCGGGCAGAATGAAATGAGGGAGTGTCTACTGCATTACTTTTTGGAATGCACGGGGTTTACGGAATATTGCGACTTTTATGGAAAGGAAAACCAAATACACCCATTGCTCCGATGGAGAATGTTGAACAGTTGTTCAAACAGTACTATGGATTTGTGTGCAACATTATCCATGCCTATATCAAGGACCGTTCAAAGACGGAGGATATAGCACAGGAAATGTTTATGGAGCTATGGGTGAAGCGGGAGCAACTCCAGATCCATACTTCGACATCAGCCTATCTGCGTCGAATGGCGGTCACCCGAACGTTGAATTATATCCGGGATGCAAAAAAACATCAGTGGGAAGATCTTGAAGTCTTTCAGACAGAGGAGCCAGGCCGGATAGGGCACGAGGCTGAGGTCATCCGGAAACTTGAAGAAACAGAGTTGAAAATCAGGATTGACCATGCCCTTGAGGGATTGCCGGAAAAATGCAGATTGGTTTTTCTTCTCAGTCGCCAGGAAGAAATGTCGTATGCGGAGATCGCAGGTCATCTGGGTATTTCGATTAAAACCGTTGAAAATCAAATAGGTAAGGCATTAAAGCTCCTGCGTCTTTCCGTGGCGCGGCATGGGGGTTAACGTCAAATTTGGTGTCTAAAGAACAGAACATGGAAGAAGCATTGGAAATCAGGATCGGAAGATATCTCTCCGGAGAGATGTCCGGTCTTGAGCGTGAGTCATTTATGCGGGAGCTGGAAGCGGATTCGTCCCTCAGGAATCTGGTTGAAGCACATTCCAGGCTATGGAAGCAGGAAATTAGTTTTCCTCAATCCTCCTGGGACACCTCCAGCGCCTGGGATACATTTAATGCCTCCCTCCCTGTGGCCGACCAACCCAAAAAATCAATCCGTAGGATTTGGTTGATCAGGGCCGCCGCCGCCGCAATATTATTCCTTGGGGTATATGCTGTTTTGTTTAGCGGCAGTGAGCCCGTGCATTATGCTTATCTCGATGGTGCAGAACAGACCATTCAGTTAAAGGATGGGACAAAAGTCACCTTGAACCGGGGAAGTGAATTGAAAGTATATCCGTTTAATGCATCCGGACGCCGGGTAGAGCTGACGGGAGAAGCCTTTTTTGATGTGACCCCGGATAAATCAAAACCTTTCAGCATTGTGTGTGGAAACACCAGAACCGAAATAGTAGGGACTTCATTCAATCTTAAAGAAACATCAGACGGAGCTGAAATTTTCGTGACGTCAGGTAAAATTATCTTCACTGCTGTTGACAACGACGTCCAGGCAGTTGCCTTAACCGCCGGAGAAGCCGCCATTTATACCGGCGATAAAATGAATTTGATCGCTAATCCTTCTCCAAATATCCAGGCATGGAGAACGCACGACCTCAGCTTTATTAAAATGCCCCTCTCCACTGTGGTGGAAGATATTTCTACCTACTTTGACCAAAAGGTCATCATTGAAAATGATGCTTCCAAGTCTTGTATTATAAACATCCCCTTACCCTTTCAAAAGCCTCAGATTGAAGTAGTGCTGGAAGCTGTGGCCGCCAGTATCAATGCAACTTTGGTGCAGGACAACGGCACCTTCATCATCCGGGGAGGTAAAGATTGTCAATAAGAAATTCCATTTAAGTCAATTTTATCCCTGTTAGTCAAAGAATTACCAGACCATCAGTAGGTCTGCTTTTCTTTTATCCTTACTCCCGTTACCTTTGCAGGCTCAAACTGATTTATGCGTGCGATAAAAACGGACATCCTGATCATTGGCGCGGGTCCGGTCGGATTGTTTACCGTATTTGAAGCCGGTCTGTTGAAGCTGAAATGCCACCTCATTGATGTGTTACCACAGATCGGTGGACAATTGACAGAGATATATCCCAAGAAGCCCATCTATGATATTCCAGGCTATCCATCTATCCTGGCCAGCGAGCTGGTAGAGAATCTTAGAAAACAAATCGATCCTTTCAAGCCAACATTCACACTGGGTGAACGTGCAGAAAAAATAGAAAAACTTGAAGATGGTTCTTTCCGTACCACATCAAGTGATGGAACGGTGATTGAATCCGGAGTGATTGCCATTGCAGGCGGACTCGGCTGTTTTGAACCACGAAAGCCCTCCATTCCTGATCTGGAGAAATACGAAGGCAAGGGCGTAGATTATTTTGTCAAGGATCCTTCACGTTTCATAGGACATCATGTAGTCATCGCAGGTGGTGGGGATTCCGCACTCGACTGGACCATTGAATTGGCCCACCTTGGAAGTCATGTGACCTTAGTCCACCGTCGTACCAGTTTCAGAGGTGCCCTTGATTCAGTAGACAAAGTCATGGAGCTTGTCAAGTCCGGTAAAGTTGAATTGATAACGGACGCCTCTGTTGAAGAACTACAGGGTACAGACAGGCTTGAATCAGTGGGCATTGAAGTGCCCGGAGGAAGAATTTTCCGCAAAGCCGATTTTTTCATTCCTCTTTTTGGCTTAACTCCAAAGCTAGGACCTATTGCGGATTGGGGATTAGTGCTGGATAAAAGCGCGATTGATGTGAATCCAATGGATTACAGCACGAACGTAAAGGGGATCTATGCCATAGGAGACATTAATACCTATCCGGGTAAACTCAAATTAATCCTGTGCGGGTTTCATGAAGCAACAATGATGTGCCAGTCTGCTTTTCAGTATATCTATCCGGATCAGAAACTTTCTTTCAAGTATACCACGGTTACAGGTATCGACGGTTTTGAAGCCTGATCTCCACCAGGTTCAAATCAACCTCCCGTTTCCTGGCGAAGCATTTTTATCTGGCTGTCCCAGAGACGCTTCAGATCGTCAATTTCTTTTTCATTGGCGAAATCCGTGATTTCAAGCACGGTTTCCTCTGTGACAGGGGAGAGGTACATCCGAAACTCTAGGTATTCGTTACGAGGGGCACCTTCCCACTTAAACCGTATACGTTCTTCCTCGATATCATCGACGACTTCGGCATTCTCTTCATTGCCATTCCAAATGAAGGTATAGACATCCCCATTGATGTCTGCTTCATCACAAAACCAACGGACAAGACATTCTGTCGTCGTCAGGAATCGATAAAGAATGGCAGGTGATGCCTTAAAAATGTACTCCAGGTCTACAGGTATTCGCTTCATACAGTATGCGGCCACAGCTAACGTCCCTCCTCAGGAAGGGTCAAATGCGTCCATGGGGCGTAAATAAAACAGATTTCCTGAATATAACAAACAATTGAACTTTTTTTAGTGTCCCGGCATTATGTTTCTGGATTCGCAATGCTCCGGAATGAGGGGGTAAATACCGTATTTTACCATGTCTGCGCGGTTAAAATGACACTCACACCTCAAAA
>CAZYHJ010000075.1:0-16181 GCA_964646645.1 uncultured Saprospiraceae bacterium
TTTATTGCACGTCTGATTTTGCAATTACATCCTGAAAAGGGATGTAGAAAATTTTGTTGTGCAAAAAGGAACGCCATCCGTTAAGACTTCGACACCTGCCGCCCCTCAATTTGGCGAAGTGCCTGTAAGTCAAATGCGGAAAACCATTGCCCGTCGACTGGCCGAAAGTAAATTTTCAGCTCCTCACTTTTACCTGACCATGAAAATCAATATGGACAGCGCAAGTGAGGCCCGCACCCAGATTAATAGCCAGTCCGATACCAGAATTTCTTTTAATGACCTAGTGATCAAGGCTTGTTCCATTGCCCTTCGCCACCACCCTGCCATCAATTCCTCCTGGCTTGGAGATAAAATCAGAATCAACAAGGATATCAATATTGGTGTTGCCGTTGCAGTGGATGAAGGTCTGCTGGTGCCGGTTCTTTTTGGCGCTGACCAGATGGGCCTGAAAGATATTAACGCACAGGTCGCACAGCTCGCCGATAAAGCACGCAATAAAAAATTGCAGCCGCAGGAAATGCAGGGTAATACCTTTACCATATCCAACCTCGGTATGTTTGGTATTGATGAATTTACCGGAATCATCAATCCTCCGGATGCGGCAATTCTCGCTGTCGGTACGATCAGTGATGAAGTGGTATTGAAAGATGGAACGGTCAGTTCTACAAAGGTGATGAAGGTTACATTGTCCTGTGACCATCGCCTTGTCGATGGAGCTACAGGAGCGAGATTCCTTCAGACCCTTAAGCATTATCTCGAGCAACCGCTGGCGATGTTGATGTGATGGCTTAGGCCATGAATTACTTCGTCCGCTAAATTGAAAATGTAACTATGTCTCAATACGCATCACGTCATCTTGAAAATGCTATCCGTGCCATAGGCCAATTGCCGGGTATCGGACGCAAAAGTGCATTGCGTATTGCCCTGTTTTTAATAAAACAAAAAGATACCGTTCTGCCTGAACTTATTGACGGCTTAAACGGAATCAAGCACCATATCCATCACTGCAAGACATGTCACAACCTGTCTGATGGTGATTTGTGCGGCATTTGCAGCAATGCATCGAGACACCATCATACCATCTGCCTCGTCGAATCCGAACGTGATCTCATCGCCATTGAAGACACCGGTCAATATCATGGCGTATACCACGTACTCGGAGGAGTTATTTCACCGATCGATGGCATCGGGCCGCAGGATCTCCATATTGCCAGTCTGGTCGAACGCGTAAAGAGCGGTGAGATCAAAGAATTGATTATGGCCATCAGCCCCACCATTGAAGGAGAAACCACCATCTTCTATTTGGGTAAATTACTCAAGCCTTATCCTGTTCGTGTCAGCATCATCGCCCGAGGCGTCTCCTTTGGAGGTGAACTCGAGTACGCTGATGGATTAACACTTGGGAGATCAATTATGGCGAGAACGAATATTGAGTTGGCTGAGAATGCATAATCCCTGCAACAGGTGAGACTCTCCGTCATAATCGTCAGCTACAACGTTTATCCATTCCTTGATAATTGCCTCAGGTCCGTCAGGCAGGCGATGGAAGGCATCGATGGAGAGATCATTGTCGTGGATAACGCCTCAGTGGATCACACGGTTTCGCAACTTCATCAACATTTTCCAGACATACATGTCATCGCGAATCGTGAAAATAAAGGATTTGCCACCGCCAATAATCAAGCCATAGCCACAGCCAGGGGAGAATATATTTTATTGCTCAATCCGGATACGATAGTTTCCGGAGATACTTTTGAGAAATGTGTTTCTTTCATGGATAAACACCCGGATGCCGGCGCGCTTGGCGTGAGAATGATCGACGGAACCGGAAGATTTCTTCCTGAATCAAAAAGAGGGCTTCCAACTTTATCCGCTTCCTTCATGAAGATGACGGGACTGTATAAATTATTTCCACGGTCCGCGCAATGGAACAGATACTATCAGGGGCATATCGCTGAACAGGAAACCGCACGGATCGAAGTTCTTTGCGGCGCGTATATGTTTATTCGTCGCGCTGCGTTAGAAAAATCAGGTTATCTGGATGAAGATTTCTTTATGTACGGAGAAGATATTGATCTCTCTTACCGAATTACGAAGGCGGGGTATGCTATTTATTATTATCCGGAGACCAGTATCATTCATTATAAAGGTGAATCCACCAAGAAGTCCAGTCTGAATTATATTCTCACGTTCTACGAAGCGATGCTCATCTTCACCGATAAGCATCCGGAGTTTAAGGGACAAAAACTATTGATCAAACCGGCCATTTATTTTCACGGTGCGCTTCAACTGGTCAGACAAAATGCAGACAGATGGTGGCCGGTGATCCTTGATCTTGTACTGATCAGTATGAGTTTCCTGGTCGTCGCACAAGCATGGGCCCGTTTTTATCATGGGAATCCGGAGTACTACACGGATGCGTTTTATAAAATAAATGTTCCATTATACACCGGCCTAATGCTTCTGGCTATGCATCTCAATGGAGCCTATGACCGGCCCTTTATGAAGCGTGCTTCATGGTCCGGATTGTTCTCAGGTGTATTGGTCATCCTGGCGGTATATGCCATGCTGCCGGTTGAACTTCGATCTTCCCGGATGGTCATTCTTACCGGAACATTGGCCTATTTGCTTTTCATGGTAATCACCAGGGCGAAATGTAAGCCCTGGAATGCCGGAGCCATTTCGAGCCAACAACCTACAAACCGAAACGCCATCATTATTGCCGGAACGAAAGAGGCCGAACGCATCAAAGAATTGATCAATCGCTCAAGGGATCATATCGACATTCTCGCCACGATTGATCCGGGAGATAATGCCGCCGACAGAGCTCGTGACTTACCCGGGTATGAGTCAAAGTTGGAGGACCTCGTAAGGATTTACGATGTCAGGGAGATTATTTTTTCTGCCATGGATGTTCCTTTCTCCGCGTTTACCAGTAGTATGTCACGGTTAGGACCTTCCTTAAGATATATGTTGGCCGCCTCTACTACAATGAATATTGTCGGCAGTATGGGCAAAGACATAGCAGGTGAATCCTATGCGATTGAAATTCACTTTAACCTCAGCCGCCCATCCGTCAGAAGATTGAAACGTGTGTTTGACTTTATGCTTTCGCTGGTGATGTTGCTCGTTTACCCTATAGTCTTATTTTTTATTCCTCAGCCACGGCAATTACTCCGCAACATTTTCAACACACTTTTCGGTAACACCACATGGGTCTCCTATCATCCGCTTGATCCCCTTGCCAATGCGTTACCGGTTTTAAAAAAAGGGGTGCTGCATCCGGCCTACCCCACGAACGAACCGGAAGCCATCAGAAGGCTTCAGCATATTCATTATGTTTATGCCCGTGATTATCACTGGACCACAGATCTTTCCATCTTTTTCTCTCAATTCAAACGGACAGGTCAAAAATTATAATCCACTATGGGAGATGCGTTGATTCACACTATTCAGCAAGCGGCCAGGCAATTATATCCTGAGGTGCTTCAGCTTCGAAGAGTTATCCACATGCACCCTGAATTGTCCTTTGAGGAAAAAGAGACCAGTGTCCGCATTCAGCATTTTCTTTCACAGCATAACATTGCATTTACGACAGGTTGGGCCGGACATGGAGTGGTTGCGGTGATCCGGGGTGAAACAGATGGCCCAGTGGTGATGCTCCGTGCAGATATGGATGCATTGCCTATCCTCGAAGAAAATGACGCGCCGTATCAATCGGTGAACAAAGGCATAATGCATGCCTGCGGACATGATGTACATACGAGTTGCCTTCTGGGGGCTGCTGCCATATTGCAACAAAACAAGAAGCACCTGAAAGGAGAAATAAGATTTGTCTTTCAGCCAGGCGAAGAGAAATTGCCGGGTGGGGCCTCACTGATGATCAGGGAAGGATTGTTTGCAGAAAAAAAACCACAAGCGATGATTGCGCAACATGTGCACCCTCCATTGGAAGCAGGACATGTGGGTTTTCGTGATGGTTTATACATGGCCTCCGCTGACGAAATTTATATCACGATTAACGGAAAAGGGGGGCATGCCGCCTCGCCGCATTTGTGCATTGATCCGATCGTGATCGCATCGAGTGTGGTCATTGCCTTACAACAAATCATCAGCAGACAAATTGATCCCCTGTCTCCCGGGGTGCTGACGATTGGAAAAATATATTCAGATGGCGGCGCCACCAATGTCATTCCCAACCGTGTTTATTTGGAGGGTACGCTCAGGGCGATGGATGAAACCTGGAGAATGGAAACACATACGCGGATTCATCAAACGGTTGAAAACATCTGCAAAGCTTTTGGTGGGGTGGCCGACATTCGAATTGAAAAAGGATATCCGTGCCTGATGAATGACCCTCAGCTCACCGAACAATGCCGGTCTGCCGCTATCCGGTACCTGGGTCCTGACCGGGTGCATGATTTGCCTCAACGTATGGGTTCTGAAGATTTTGCATTCTATTCCCAACAGGTACCATCCACCTTTTACAGGCTTGGGACGGGCTGGGCTGATGCTTCCAGAAACTACCCGATCCATTCCAGCCGCTTTGATATAAATGAAATCGCGTTGGAAACCGGGATGGGTTTGATGGCCTACCTTGCGTTGACCTCCCGCTAAACAGTTCCATTATTACGTTGCCGGAATCCTTCGATGCTATGGCCAACAGGATTGTTTTGCTGAAATCCTGTAACTCCACCCTATCCATAACTTATTAATTAATTGATTTTCTGATCATTAGATTAATTTTTAGCCTAACATATATTATTTTTTATAAACTATAAAATCTTTTGAATCAATGTAGTATTTTTGATAAATATTTATAATATCTAACTAAAACTATCCGGCTATGTCAAAAGTCCTTATCGTCGACGACGAGCGCAGCATTCGTCACACCCTAAGAGACATTCTTGAGTTTGAAAAATACGATGTGGATGAAGCTGCGGATGGAATGGAAGCCTTGGTGAAAATCAAGCAGCAACCATACGATGTGATTATTCTCGATATCAAAATGCCCAAGATGGACGGAATGGATGCCCTGGACAAAATCCAGGAAATCGCCCGTGAAACGCCTGTGGTGATGATATCGGGTCACGCCTCCATTGATACTGCGGTAGAAGCCGTAAAAAAGGGAGCTTTTGACTTTATATCCAAACCACCGGATCTCAATCGGTTGCTCATTACCCTGCGGAATGCCATGGATAAATCGGAATTGATATCCGAAAAAAAGGTCCTTCAAACCAAAGTTTCCAATTCCCGTTCTCAGCCGATCGTAGGTCAGTCAAAGTGTATTGGACAAATCATGTCGACGATTGATCTCGTGGCTCCGACAGATGCCAGGGTCCTGATCACCGGCCAAAATGGTACAGGTAAAGAGTTGGTGGCGCATTGGATCCACCAGAAAAGTAATCGTCGCGAACATCCGCTGATCGAAGTGAATTGCGCTGCCATTCCGTCTGAGTTGATTGAAAGCGAACTCTTCGGTCATGAAAAAGGTGCTTTCACTTCTGCCATCAAGACCCGGACCGGGAAGTTTGAACTCGCGAATGGCGGAACAATATTCCTTGATGAAATCGGGGATATGTCGCTTTCCGCGCAAGCCAAGGTGCTGCGCGCATTACAAGAAAATAAGATTGTTCGTGTCGGTGGTGACAAACAAATAAAAGTAGATGTACGCGTGATCGCGGCGACCAATAAGGATCTGCGTAAACTCATTGATGCAGGCCGGTTCCGCGAAGACTTATATCACAGGCTGGCCGTCATCATCATCGATGTACCACCACTCAAAGAACGCATTGACGATATCCCTCAGCTCATCCAGCACTTCTGTTCCGAGATCTGCAAGGATTATGGTATCCCTGAAAAGCAATTTGAGGCCAAGGCCATTAAAAAACTGCAGAGCCTGCCCTGGACAGGAAATATCCGCGAATTAAAAAATGTGGTAGAACGACTGATCATCCTGGGAGGTAAAACCATTTCCGCGCAGGACATCGACCGGTTTGTATTGCCTACCGCACAATCTTCCCTGGAGATGAAAGAAGTGCTCTCGCGATTCACTGATCTCAAGGACTTACAGAAGTTTATTGAGCAGGAATACACCAATTACCAGGCCTCAATTGAATGATGACTGTAGTCCCTATTTATATAGCTACTCGCTTTCCCCTATAAATCCACAACCATGGCTGAAGGAATACCTCCACGCTTGATGAAGCAATGGACGCAGATCAAAGGCGAGAATGCGTGGACCATGTTTAAAGTCATTGCGGAATTCGTGGATGGTTTTGAATCCCTCAACCGCATTGGTCCGTGTATTTCCATCTTCGGCAGTGCGCGTACGAAGCCCGATTCGCCCCATTACCAATTAGCTGTTCGCATCGCTCAAAAGCTGACGGATGCAGGCTTTGGGATCATTACCGGCGGAGGCCCGGGCATTATGGAAGCTGCCAACAAAGGTTCCAGCATGCAGGGCGGCGTATCGGTAGGCTTGAATATTGATCTTCCATTTGAACAATCCCACAACGCTTACATTGACCCTGACAAAAATCTTAGCCACAGGTATTTCTTTGTCCGCAAAGTGATGTTTGTCAAGTATGCCCAGGGCTTTGTGGTACTGCCTGGCGGATTCGGCACCCTGGACGAAGCCTTTGAAGTCCTTACATTGATTCAAACGAAAAAGATATCTCCGGTGCCTGTTATACTTGTAGGTTCCGCTTTCTGGTCCGGATTGAAAGACTGGATCATCGAAGTCATGTTAGAACGGGAAAGCAATATCAACAGGGAAGACCTGGATCTGTTGCCGATCATGGATGAACCCGATGATGTGGTCAGGTACATCACCGACTTCTATGCGCAGCGTGATGACCTGCTCAGCCCTAATTATACGTTATAACCAGCGCAGGAAAGAGTTAAAATCCGACCTGGAGATTTTCCCAATACAAGGTCACTTTATTCCCATCGATCATGATGCTCATCTGCTCATGAAACACAGGAGAGGCTTGTGATGTACTGACGATACGCAGTACATCTTTTGATTCGTCGTATTTATATGCACCCCATTGTTCCCACACTGCATTAAATATCCAGGTCCACTCTTTTTCCCCCGGGATGGTAAACAAAGCATATTTTCCGGCAGGTAATGTTTGGCCCTGAAGGACAATATCTTTATTGGATTCAAATGTCGTCGCTTCATTGGCACCCGTTCTCCATACTTTTCCAAACGGAACAAGTTCGCCCCAAATCTTACGGCCTTTTACGGAAGGAGCCGAATACTGAATGGTCACATCCGCTCCCTGTATTATTCCTTTGGCTTCCATGGCTGGACTTGGACGGGTTGATTTATCCTGAGCCGTAATGTGAAGTGTGCCAAAGCACAACAGGAAAAGAAGTATTGGTAATACACGTACTGATTTCATAGGTTTTGATTTAGGTATTAAGTGCTTGCTTCTATTTCTACTAAGATAATGCATACCCGTGGATTCCATGCGACCTGGGATTTTAAGTTTTAGTTAAAAAAACCTGCTTCAAAACCTATCCTGAAATAACCCCGATAATGAGGATAATAATCAGCCTGGTGAAGCACACGATCTTTGAACAGTCCAACCACATCCTCAAAACGGAAGAAAGCTTTGATGAAATTAATTCTAAGGTTCAACCCCATATCTACACGAAATGCTTCCGGAATCGGATCCCGTCCAGTCAAATGGTATACGCCGTTGACGGGAAAATAGCTGATACCCGTAAACCCTCCATTATAGGCCACATCAATGCCGGGCATCAACATCAATTTTTTATCGAACACAGAAATACGTCCATAGGCGCTGGCCGTAAACCACCATTCAGGCACTGCCAACTCAGCCGCCGGATCCGGTTGCCAGAACGCACTCCCCTTTATGCCGAATGACTTATAATCAAATGCCTTTGAAAGGTATATGCGGCGAAGTGAAATTGAATTTTCCAACTGCACAGGAAAACGCAGCGAATCAAAATAGATATAGTGATCAAAGACAAGCCACTTAATTCCTGCTTCCAGCAACTGCTTCTCTAATGTCCATGTCACTCCAACATCATTGGTCAATGGATGCTGAAAATCATACGCATAAACAGGTGATTGAGTGACAAATAATTTTGACTCAATCAAATACGGTTGCCTGGACGTTGCAGCCCAATATCCGCTTAGCTTTCCAAAGAGTCCCGTCTGCAAATCAGCGCCCACTTTAAATGAGAATGCTCCTTCCGCTTGTCCTAAACCCAATGAAAAATCACCATAGAGCACCAGGGGCTCTACCCATTGGAAGTCCCCGCGACCATCAACGTAAAACTCATTAATCTTTCGCTCTGTCGGTTCCTGCTCAATTCGTATTCCCCTGTAACGTACAGCTCCGCTAATCGTTGAGCGTGCCGCCTTCCATGGCAAGGCCAAACCTGCACTCCACTCGTTCTTCTGCACAAAAGTATACTGCCTGATCCCTCTGGGATCCACATAGAAATCACTTCCGTAGTAATCTGCAGCTAATTTTGCATCTACATCTTCATATTTAAACAATCCGGTGCCAAACGAACCTTTCAGCCAAACATCGATTCCAATGCTATTCGTATCCGGCAGCAGATGGATGATTTGTTTGGTCATGAAGGTCCGGTGCTTATGCGTGGTCACCGCGGTATTGAGATTGGTGGTCAGGTTAATGGGTACATTGGCATCAGGCAGATTGTCCTCTCCTATTAATTCCGGAGCAGCAATACCTCCGTTTTCCTGGGCGACCGCAGCATTATTCAAATAGTTATAAAAAGCATCATACCGGCCTGAAGGTGCGTCATGCCAAAGCCCGATACTAAACCCGGTATTCTTTTGCCGTTGATGCGCGAATTCTCCAATCTGGTTTATACGATTGTATTCAATACTCAGGTTGAGTCCCCGCGCAAAGCTTCTCCCAAAATTGAGCGTGAGATAGGTATCCTCCTGGCTTGCCTGAGAGTATTTGATCTTCGCTACGGGCACATCCTGATTGTAATACTTGAATGTTTCTTCCTGAATAAAGGTCGGTTCGTATTGAAACCAACCTGTAGAAAATCCTAAGGTATTATACCCTCCAGGCGCTAGTGAACGGGATGCCGAACCATAATTACCCAAGTGAGCATCAAACGGACCAAAAGGAATATGCTTATTGTCCTCCCAGATAAACGTATCATGAAATATAATCGAAGTCCCGGGATCATTCAAGAGGATATACGTCATCGGAACCGGCGTATCCAATGGCATACTTCCTTCAGGTATGGAGTCCGTTCTGGAGGATCCCAGTTTTTGTTCCGGATCATTCCGGACCTGGGCATGGAGCCCAATAGACAGGCTCATCAAGAAAAGCAATACACCTATTCGTACGATAAGGCCATGCTTCATGCCAGCGATGCAATGGAGGTTTGGCAAAATGATTTACCCTTTGGCCAACACCGCGGGATTGACTCCCATGGAACTAAAACCTCCATCGTGAAAGAGATTTTGCATCGTGACGGCGCGGGTATAATCAGAGAACATCACGGCGCAATAACGAGCGCAATCTTCGGCGGTGGCATTTCCAAGTGGTGCCATGGTGTCGGCATAACTAAAGAAATCATCAAAGCCCTTAACGCCACTACCAGCGGTGGTGCGGGTCGGGGATTGGGATATTGTATTGACGCGAACGCCCTTTTTAACCCCCAAATGATATCCAAAACTCCGTGCAAAGGATTCCAGCAATGCTTTGGCATCAGCCATTTCATTATAATCCGGGAACACACGTTGAGCGGCAATGTAGGACAGCGCGAGAATGGAACCACCTTGTGCCATCGCATCTTCCTGGTACAAAACCTGCATCAATCTATGGAAGGACATCGCACTGATATCGAGGGTCTTGTGCATCCATTCGTGATTGATGTCCGTATACGTTTTCCCTTTGCGGACATTGAGTGACATTCCGATGGAATGCAGCACAAAATCAAGCGGGCCTCCGAGTTTTTCCATTGATTGTTTCACCAATGCCGTGAGATCTTCTGCTGAAGTGGCATCTGCCGCGATCACTTCCGCATTGAGTTCTTGTCCCAAGGCTTGAATTGTTCCAAAGCGCATCGCCACAGGGGCGTTGGTGAGCATGATCTTCGCGCCTTCAGCTACGCACTGGCGTGCCACATGCGTAGCGATGGAACTTTCGTCCAATGCTCCGAAAATGATTCCTTTCTTGCCGGCTAATAACTGATGCTTGATCATAGAGGTGGATTAGATGAATGCAAAAAATGAAACGTACGGTTGTGTTGTATCAGGATTTACCAAGCACCCTGGCCATGGTAGCTCCGATCTGCGCGGGGGATTCGACCACATGCACTCCGCATGCTGCAAGGATTTCCATCTTAGCGGCAGCGGTATCGGCTTTGCCACCGATAATCGCACCTGCATGACCCATCTTACGGCCTTTAGGTGCTGTTTTACCGGCGATGAAACCAACGACTGGTTTGGTGCCATGTTCTTTGATCCAGTAGGCCGCATCAGATTCCATACTTCCACCGATTTCCCCGATCATGATGATGCCCTCGGTATCCGGATCTGCCATCAGCAATTGAACCGCTTCGAGTGTCGTTGTGCCGCAGATAGGATCTCCGCCGATTCCTATACATGTGGATTGACCCATGCCTGCTTTCGTCACCTGATCGACGGCTTCATAGGTCAGCGTGCCTGAGCGGCTCACAATACCGATCTTACCTGGTGTGTGTATAAACCCTGGCATGATGCCGATCTTGGCTTCACCCGGCGTGATAATACCCGGACAGTTGGGACCGATCAATTTGCATCCTGACTTATTGATATAATCTTTCACCCTGATCATGTCCTGAACAGGTATGCCCTCTGTGATACATACAATCACCTGGATTCCGGCTTCAGCAGCTTCGAGAATGGCATCCGGCGCAAAGGCTGGTGGTACAAAGATGATGGAAACATTTGCCTGCGTGGCATTTACGGCATCCTGAACCGTGTTGAAGACCGGGCGATCGAGGTGCTGCTGCCCTCCTTTTCCCGGTGTCACACCACCGACTACGTTGGTGCCATATTCTATCATCTGGCTGGCGTGAAACGTACCTTCCGTTCCTGTAAAACCCTGCACGATCACGCGACTATTCTTCCCTACAAGTACACTCATAATGAGTTGTTGTCTTTTTGCAAATCAATTATTGAAACACATACACATCCTCATCCGGCCGGTGCATCAGGTATTTCTCCCTGGCAAACTTTTCCTTATTGCTCATCAGGTCCTGGTGGGCTGCTTCAGCTTCGGTCAATTGTGTTTGATAATCTTCAATAGAAGATTCAAGCTGACTGACCGTGCGACGGAGGTTCCACTGCGTGAAAAAATTGTGCTTGTCAAAAAACAACATCCAAAACACAAACAACCCCGCGGAAACAGAATATTTATTGAGCCAACCGGCGGCGATTAAATCCGTAATCACCTGCCGTAGATGAATCAGTTTTTTCATAATAGAGAGACCTTAACTAAAGGCCTAAAGATAATAGAAAATCATGATGTGTCCAAACCGTCCAGAACGGAAGAAAGGGGGCGGTCCAGGCATACAAACAGAGGTATTTACAGGCCAAACCAGCCCCCGGGTTCAGGGATTAACTCGTAAAAAAGAGGATATGTTCCGGGAATCCGGTTATGCAGATGGGATACCAGACCTATGGCAAGGATTGTGCCAATCCGACACGGGAAAAGGCTGAAAGGTACTGGGAAGCCAGAGGCCTTACTTAAATCTTACGGGCTGAACCAGGAACTAGGCGCCTAGCAGTGATTTGCCTGGGTAGAAGGCCGCATCACCTAAGAGATCGCAGATCCTGAGCAATTGATTGTATTTAGCTACCCTGTCTGACCTGGAAAGCGATCCGGTCTTAATCTGCCCGGTATTGAGGGCAACTGCCAAATCAGCAATGGTCACATCTTCAGTTTCCCCGCTTCTATGGCTGATGATGGACGTAAACCCATTTCGCGTGGCCAGTTGAACGGCATCAATCGTTTCTGATAAGGTGCCGATCTGGTTGAGTTTAATGAGTATGCTATTGGCAGACTGACGTTCAATGCCAAGACTTAAACGATCAACATTCGTGACAAACAAATCATCGCCTACCAACTGGACCCTATGGCCTAATGCGGATGTGAGCTGAGACCATCCATTCCAATCATCTTCATGCAATCCATCTTCAATCGAAAAAATCGGATACTTATCGCACCATTGCTGCCAGTATGCGACCATCTCTTCGGAGGACTTGCGCATTCCGTTTGATTTCTTGAACACATAACATTGCTGCTGCTCATCATAGAATTCAGAAGCAGCGGCATCAAGGGCAATCACCATATCATCACCCGGTTTGTATCCGGCATTCTCAATCGCCTTCAATACAATTTCTATGGCCTCCTCGTTTGATTTGATATTTGGGGCAAATCCACCTTCGTCGCCGACATTGGTAGAGTATCCAGCTTTATGCAATACCTTTTTAAGGTGATGAAATACTTCAGCACCCATACGCAATGCATCTCTGAAATGATCCGCACCCACTGGCATAATCATAAATTCCTGGAAATCGATGCTGTTATCCGCATGCGAACCTCCATTGAGAATATTCATCATCGGAACCGGTAGTATGTGAGCACTGACACCCCCTATATACCTGAACAATGGTTGTTTATGTTCGGCGGCGGCGGCTTTAGCGACTGCCAGGCTCACGCCCAACATGGCATTCGCCCCTATTCCTGATTTATTGACATTGATATCGAGATCAATCATGGCCTGATCAATTTCCAGCTGTTCAGATACATCCAGGCCAATAATCTGTTCCGCGATTTTCTCCTCTACGTTTCTGCAGGCATCGAGCACGCCTTTACCCAGATAGCGCTGCGGATCGTTGTCGCGCAGTTCTACTGCTTCATGCTTTCCCGTAGATGCACCGCTAGGAACGGCCGCACGTCCAACGTGTCCTGATTCAGTGATCACTTCTACTTCTACGGTAGGATTTCCACGGCTATCCAGGATTTCCCTGGCGATGATGTCGATGATTGCGCTCATTGTTGTGAGTTGTGAGTTGTCAGTTGTGAATGGTGAGCAGTGAGTGGTGAAACGTGAGACGTGAGACGTGAGATGTGAGACGTGAGTGATGAGTAGTGAGTTGTGAGTTGTGAGTTGTGAGAGGTAAATCGTGAGTGATGAGTAGTGAAACGTAATTCGTAATTCGTAATTCGTAATTCGTAATTATTAATTCGTAATTAACAATATGTAATTAATTATTTTTTGACATCAGATCAACGAAAGTGTCGAAGAGATACCTTGAGTCATGTGGCCCGGGGGATGATTCCGGGTGATACTGAACAGAGAATGCAGGTTTGCCTTTGATACGCAGGCCTTCAATTGTCTGGTCATTGAGATTAACATGAGTCACCTCTATCACATCTCTTTTCTTTTCTATTGCTTCAGGCGATACTCCGAAGCCATGGTTCTGGCTTGTAATTTCAGCCCTTCCGGTAGCCACATTAATCACCGGGTGATTTATTCCGCGGTGTCCGTGATGCATCTTGTAGGTGGAAACGCCCTGTGACAAGGCGAGCAATTGATGCCCGAGGCAAATGCCAAATACCGGCATATCTGACGCCACCACTTTTTCAATGACTCCATGCGTATATGGCATCGAAGCCGGATCACCGGGCCCATTGGAGAGAAACACTCCATGGGGCTTATAAGACATAATCTCCTCGTATGTAGACTTAGCCGGAAAGACTTTGACCTGGCAGCCTCTTGAGGTCAGACAGTTGAGGATATTAGTTTTGATCCCGTAATCGATCGCAGATACCCTGTACTTAGCCGTTGCCTCTCCGACAATGTATGGTTGCGAAGTGGTCACCCTGGAACTCAGCTCAAGGCCTTCCATTGAAGGTACGGTCTTGAGCATCTTTTTCAATTCATTCAGATCCGTGACTTCACTGGAAATAATCGCATTCATTGCGCCTTTGCTTCGGATATGGCGCACAATCGCCCGGGTATCGACACCATATATGCAAAGCCGATCCTGTTCCTCAAAATACTGCTGAATGGATTTGTCGGCCATAGTACGGCTGTACTCATCGACAAATGATTTGCAGATGAGTGCGTTGATCTGGACATGACGACTTTCCACTTCTTCATTCCGGATGCCATAGTTGCCGATATGTACGTGTGTCGTGACCAGAATCTGACCGGCATAGGAGGGATCTGTGAAAATCTCCTGATACCCGGTCATCCCGGTATTAAAACAGATCTCACCGGTGGCCGTTCCGGGACGTCCGGCGGCCTTACCTTCAAAAAAAGTACCGTCTTCTAGGAGGAGGATTGCCTTCTGGGCAGCTGAATCAAAGGGCATATGTTTAATGCTTACATTCAGGGGGTCAAATATATAGGAAAAAATATAATCGGTCAAAAAGAAGATCAGGTGTCCTCATCATCTTATTGGTTTGAGCAGTCGGGACAGATGACCAGGGGTCATAAAAACGAAAGCCGAATTGTAATATACAATCCGGCTTTCCTGATATATCTGATTCAAGCTGTAAATCACTCTTCCTCAGTGGCAGCGTCCTTGGTATTGGTTGCAGCAGGAGCAGCAGCAGCGGCTGCGGCTTTCCCTTTACCACGTCTGGTGCGCTTAGTCTTCTCAGCGCCTGTAGTGGTCGCTTCGCTTCTGCGCTTCTTGGTATTGGTATAGATTTCATTAAAATCCACTAACTCGATCATGGCCATTTCAGCACCGTCTCCCTTTCTAAAGCCTGTGCGAATCACTCTCGTATATCCTCCCGGACGGGTAGCTACTGCGGCTGCAATCGTGGAGAATAATTCTGTCACGGCATCCTTGTTGCTGAGGTAGGAAAATACCACGCGGCGATTGTGTGTGGTATTGGATTTCGCCTTAGTAATCAAAGGTTCAATGTGCTTTTTCAGCGCCTTGGCTTTTGCCACTGTGGTAAATATCCGTTTGTGTTGAATCAGCGCCTGGCTGAGGTTCATCATTAAAGCCGCGCGGTGGCTTGCTTTACGACTGAGGTGGTTGATTGTTTTTCCGTGTCTCATGACCTTTGATTAAGGGTTAATAATGAAATGACTTCGCAGCACCCGGCAAAAGCCTCAAGGTTACTGCATGATTTAAGTTGATTTATTCTTCGTCGAGTTTGTACTTGGAAAGATCCATTCCGAAGGTCAAGCCTTTGGTTTGTAACAATTCCTCAATTTCCACCAACGATTTCTTTCCGAAATTCCTGAACTTCAGCAACTCGTGTGTATCGAACTTAACCAGTTCTGACAGGGAGTTGATTTTAGCTGCTTTCAGGCAGTTATAAGCACGTACAGAAAGATCGAGGTCTTCGAGTGATGTCTTCAGCAGTTTGCGCATGCTGAGGATATGTTCGTTGACAATTCCGTCTTCCTTGCCCACTTTATCATCGAAGGTGATGTGTTCGTCCGTGATCAGCATCAGGTGCTGGATCATGATACGGCTGGCTTCCTTGATCGCTTCTTCCGGATGGATGGTGCCGTCCGTTTCCACTTCAATGCTGAGTTTCTCGTAGTCCGTGCGCTGACCTACGCGGGTATTGGAAACCTGGTAAGCCACCTTTTTAATTGGGGTATAGATAGCATCTACCGGGATGACCCCGATAGGCGCATTTTCAGGCATGTTTTCTTCTGCCGGAACATAGCCTCTTCCCTTGGTAATGGTCATTTCCAATTCGAGGTTGACGGAAGGTTCCATCCTGCAGATCAACAGTTCCGGATTCATCACCTTGAAAACATTGGTCTTAGACTCAATGTCCTTGGCGCGGAATTCATCCTGACCGCTGATCGTGATATAGATCTGATGTTCTGTGTTCTTATCGCCTTTGATGGCACTCTTGAGGCGGATTTGCTTAATGTTGAGGATGATATCCACCACATCTTCAACAACGCCTGGAATGGAGGAGAATTCATGATCAACGCCGGCGATGCGAATCGCAGAAACGGCATAACCTTCGAGGGATGAAAGAAGGATCCTGCGCAGTGAATTTCCGATGGTCTGGCCGAATCCAGGTTCCAGTGGTTTGAACTCAAATTGTCCATGAAAGTCGGTGGCTTTCTGGAGTAATATTTTATCCGGCTTTTGAAAATTCAAGATGCTCATA
>CAZYHJ010000076.1:0-15971 GCA_964646645.1 uncultured Saprospiraceae bacterium
GGTCATGGCACGATGACAGATATTGATCTGCTCTGGGATATCCAGCGCAAGATCGAGGGCAATACCATTTGCCCGCTCGGTGATGCGGCAGCCTGGCCCGTAGCCAGTGCCATCCGTCATTTCCGTCATGAGTTTGAAGAATATATCTCCAATCCGCGGGGTCAGCGCGAAGTGGGATACTATCACTATTGTCAAAACCTGGCCACCGAAGAAGTATAATCAAATGATCAGGCCACACACATCAACGGGTGGCACGAACGAAAAAATAATATGGCTAAAGTAACAATCGACGGCATTGAGATCGAAGTTCCGGATGGCACGACCATCCTCGAAGCGGCACGGATGATCGGACCTGAAGTGGCCCCGCCCACCATGTGCTATTATTCGAAACTCAAGACCAGCGGAGGCTATTGCCGCACCTGCCTGGTCGAAGTCACCAAAGGATCAGAAAAGGATCCAAGGCCCATGCCCAAACTCGTCGCGTCATGCCGCACCCAGGTCATGGATGGCATGGTCGTCACCAACGAACTGTCTCCGAAAGTGCAGGATGCGCGCGCAGGCGTCGTTGAATTTCTGCTGCTCAATCATCCGCTGGATTGCCCGATCTGCGACCAGGCGGGAGAATGCCATCTGCAGGATCTCAGTTACGATCACGGCCATTACAATACCCGCACGGATTTCGAACGCCGCACATTCGACAAGATCGATATCGGTGATCTGATCCAGTTGCATATGACCCGCTGCATCCTCTGTTACAGATGCGTCAAGGTCGCCGAACAAATCACCGATGGCCGCGTGCATGGTGTGATCAACAGAGGAGATCACTCCGAGATTTCTACGTATATCAAAGAAGCCATTGACAATGACTTCTCCGGTAACATGATCGATGTATGCCCCGTAGGAGCGCTGACGGATAAAACATTCCGCTTCAAGAGCCGCGTTTGGTTTACCAAACCGGTAGATGCGCATCGTGATTGTGATAAGTGTTCCGGAAAAGTGGTGCTATGGTACAAAGGAGATGATGTACTCCGCGTCACCGGCCGTAAGGACCAGTGGGGCGAAGTCGATGAATTCATCTGCAATACCTGCCGCTTTGAGAAAAAACAAACATCGGACTGGACCATCGAAGGCGTGCGCGAAGTCGCCAGACATTCGGTGATCTCCGCCAACAAATACAGAAACCTGAGAAAACCAAAACGGCTTACGATTAACGATATTAAAGCTTTGCCCGAATGATAGACTGGTGGTTAATACTCGATAAAGTCATCCTGGTGGTGATCATTTTTGTGATCAGCCTGGGCGTGGCAGCTTACTCTACATACGGCGAACGAAAAATCGCCGCAGTGATTCAGGATCGTATTGGTCCGGATCGTGCGGGACCATGGGGGATACTTCAACCTCTGGCGGATGGTGTCAAGTTCTTCACCAAAGAAGATATAACACCAAATGCGGCGGATAAATTCCTCTTCATACTGGGGCCGTCGCTCTTTATTCTGACGGCACTCATGACCAGCGCCGTTATACCCTGGGGCAAACCGTTGTTCTTTGGCGATCACCAATTCAATCTGCAGGTGGCTGACCTCAATGTGGGCATCCTGTATATTCTCGCGGTCGTCTCCATCGGTGGATATGGAATCATGATCGGGGGCTGGGCCTCCAACAATAAATTTGCGCTGATCGGGGCACTGCGTGCTTCCTCTCAAATGATCAGTTATGAAGTACCTATGGGGATGGCCATCATTGCCATCGTACTCATGTCCGGTTCGCTGAGCCTTCGCGATATCGTGGATATGCAGCAACATGGTCATTGGAACGTGATCTATCAGCCGCTGGGCTTCCTCATCTTCCTGATCTGCGCGTTTGCGGAATGTAACCGCGCCCCGTTTGATTTGCCGGAATCTGAAAGCGAACTCGTAGGAGGATATCATACGGAATACAGCTCGATGAAACTCGGCTTCTTCCTGTTTGCCGAATACATCAATATGTTCATATCCTCCGCGATACTCTCATGTCTGTTCTTCGGCGGATACCACTTCCCGGGCATCGATAGCTTAGAGATGTCACCTAATGTGGCGTCGATCGTGAGCATCTGTGTATTGTTTGCTAAAATATTCTTCTTCATTTTCTTCTTCATGTGGGTGCGCTGGACCTTGCCTCGTTTCAGGTATGATCAGCTCATGCGCCTGGGATGGAAGGTGTTGATCCCATTGTCTATTATCAATGTGTTGGCTACCGGTGCGTGGCTCACGTTTGTAAAATAAAAGTATATGCAACTGACCAACCGTTCGAAAGTCGCCGCCAATAAGGAACTCAACTGGGTAGAAAAACTCTATCTGCCCGGCATCATCCAGGGCATGGCGATCACCTTCCGGCACATCTTCATGAAGAAAGCCACGGTGAAATATCCCGAACAGAAGCGACCCATCGCTCCGGTGTATCGCGGACTGCACGTGTTAAAGCGCGATGAACAAGGACGTGAGAACTGCACGGCTTGTGGCCTGTGCGCTGTAGCCTGCCCGGCTGAAGCCATCACGATGGAAGCCGCAGAACGCCAGAAAGGAGAAGAGCATCTCTATCGGGAAGAAAAATACGCGGCAGTATATGAAATCAATATGCTGCGCTGCATCTTCTGCGGACTCTGTGAAGAAGCATGTCCAAAAGATGCCATCTACCTGACTGATCGGATCCTTCCTTCCAATTATACGCGAGACAGGTTTGTCTATGGCAAAGACCTGCTGGTGGAAGGCGTCGAACCGGAAAAACGGGTGGATGTCAGTAAACGAAAGAAGAATTACGAAATGAATGTATGATCTGTCCGCTGAGGACTGATTGTATCAAAGCATAATAGAATGGACCAACTCATATTTTTTGCGCTGTCAGCCATGACGATCCTGAGTGCGTTGGTGGTGGTGTTCACCCGCAAACCAATGTACAGTGTACTGTCGCTGATCGTCTGTTTCTTTACGATCGCCGGCCATTACATCTTACTCAACGCGCAGTTTCTCGCGATCACACACGTCATCGTGTATGCAGGGGCCATCATGGTACTCTTCCTGTTTGTGGTGATGCTGCTCAATCTGAACACAGATTCCGATGTGCCTAAATCACCCAAACTTCGTATTGCGGCCATGATCTCCGCGGGGATGTTATTTGTCACCTTACTGGCATCCCTCAAGTCATCTACGCTCGGTACATACGCATTGCCGCCAGCCAGTGACAAAGGATTCGTTCAGCACGTGGGACAACGGCTCTTTACGGACTACCTGCTGCCTTTTGAAATCTCTTCCATCCTGTTCCTCTCAGCCATGATCGGAGCAGTGGTACTCGCTAAAAAAGAAAAACACTGATATGGAACAAACTGCACAAATGGTTCCGCTCAACTGGTACCTCCTCCTCAGTACATTTCTATTCTGCGTCGGTGTGATGGGCGTATTGTTTCGCCGCAATGCCATCATCATCCTGATGTGCATAGAATTGATGTTAAACTCTGTCAACCTGTTGCTCGTCGCCTTATCCTCCTATTCGGGAAATAGTGACGGCCAGGTGTTTGTCTTCTTTATCATGGTGGTCGCCGCGGCGGAAGTGGCTGTGGGACTGGCCCTGCTGATAAGCATATACCGCAACATCGGCAGCACGGATATTGATGTCTTGAATAAATTGAAATGGTAGGAAAACCTGTATTGGTTAACCTTAAATCATAGCTTGTGGAAAATACACTTGAAAATATTTCAACGCTCTCGTTTCTCGGCCTGCTGATCCCTGTACTGCCCCTGGTAGGCTTTCTGGTCAATGGCTTGCTGGGAAAATATCTGCCTAAATCCGTCACCGGATGGATCGGCAGTCTCGCGGTGCTGGGCTCCTTTATCTGCACCCTGATGATCTTCAATCAGCTTGAAGCGCACCAGGCGTATGATATTGATTTGTTCAGCTGGATTGCTTTTGGAGATGTCGACATTTCCTTCAGTCTCGCGATCGATTCGCTCACCATGATCATGATGCTGGTGGTCACCGGGGTTGGATTCCTGATCCACCTCTACTCCATCGGATACATGCACGATGACGAAGGGTTCACCAAGTTCTTTACGTATCTCAATCTCTTTATTTTCTTCATGCTGCTCCTCGTGATGGGTAGCAACTATCTGATGATGTTTATTGGATGGGAAGGCGTAGGATTATGCTCCTATCTGTTGATCGGGTTCTGGCATCGAAACGAAGCTTATAATGACGCGGCCCAAAAGGCATTCGTCATGAACCGCATCGGGGACCTGGGCTTCCTGCTCGGCATGTTCTTTATCCTCTTCCATTTCGGCACCCTGGACATCCAGGATGTTGCCGGCATGGCTACCGGGCTGACACCAAACAGTGTGTTATTGATTGGCATCACGGCCTTGCTCTTTGTAGGTGCGATTGGTAAGTCTGCACAGTTGCCTTTATATACCTGGCTGCCGGATGCTATGGCCGGCCCGACTCCGGTATCTGCGTTGATCCACGCTGCCACAATGGTGACCGCAGGTATTTATATGGTGGTGCGTTCCAATGTGCTTTTTGCCATGGCGCCTACCACGCTTCAACTTGTACTCTGGATCGGTGTCGCCACTTCTGTTTTTGCCGCCATCATCGGTTTAAAACAAAACGACATTAAAAAGGTCCTCGCCTACTCTACCGTATCCCAACTCGGGTTGATGTTTGCGGCTCTTGGACTTGGTGCCTTTAGCAGTGGGATGTTTCATGTTGTGACTCATGCTTTCTTTAAAGCGCTGTTGTTCCTTGGCGCGGGCAGTGTGATCCATGCGCTGCATGGCGAACAGGATATCCGCAATATGGGTGGATTGAGGAAACTGATCCCCATCACGTATATGACCTTTCTGCTCGGATCATTGGCGATCTCCGGATTCCCGTTGTTGTCCGGTTTCTTTTCAAAAGATGAGATCCTCGCGCATGCCTTCGAACAAAACCCGTTGATCTGGACGATCCTGTTTGTGAGTTCGCTGCTAACAGCTTTCTATATGTTCCGTCTGGTCTTCCTGACCTTCTTCAATGACTTCAGAGGCACGGACGAAACCAAACATCATATCCATGAATCTCCGTGGACCATTACTATTCCGCTGATCGTGCTGTGTGTATTATCGGTCGTCGGTGGACTGATGGGATTGCCTGCAGTATTTCATGTCAACCATTGGTTGGCTGGATATCTTGCGCCGGTGACGGATGCATCGGCTTCCCTGGTGCATCATGGAGAAAAACTGAGTCATGCAATGGAAATCGGGTTGATGTCCTTTGCCGGATTGGCAGCCATCCTGATGATCTTATATGCGCGATATAAATACATTACCCGCAGAGCTATTCCTGAAGATGAGGCATCGCTCAGTGGCATGGGTAAAGTGGTCTACAATAAATTCTATGTCGATGAGATCTATGAAAGCCAGATCGTCAAGCCCACATTTAAGTTGGCAGACTGGTTTGGTAATTTCTTCGACCGGAAAATTGTGGACCGTGTGGTGACCATCACCGCAGAAGCACTGGACAATGCCGGACGTACCGTACGGTTGTTCCAGACCGGTAATACCGGGTTCTATGTTTTTGCCATGGTGATTGGAATTGTTGTTCTCTTCATAATCCGACTGTTGATCTGATGATGACGATACTCCTTCTGTTTTTTCCGCTCCTGGCCGCACTATTGGTGCTGCTCAGCGGATCCAAGCTGGCCGCTAAGCTCGCGCTGGCCCTTTCAGTGATCGAACTGGCCTTCACCGGCTATGCCTATACGGTCTTTCAATCTTCAGGTGCGGATGCGTTTTACGTGTTCAAACCCTGGATTGATTCACCCAAAGTCAGTTTTCATCTCGCCCTCGATGGCCTGAGCATGGTGATGGTCCTGCTGACCAATGTGCTCAGCCCGCTGATCATACTCTCTGCCTTTAACCGTGAGATCAAAAGTGCCGCATCCTATTTCTCGCTGATCCTGCTGATGCAGTTTGCACTCGTGGGCGTATTCATGGCGATGGACGGGCTGTTGTATTATATCTTCTGGGAACTGGCCCTGATCCCGATTTATTTTATCGCGTTGAGATGGGGCGGACAAAACCGGGTACCGATTACACTCAAGTTTTTTATCTATACCCTTGCCGGTAGCTTGCTGATGCTTTTCGGATTTATCATGTTGTATTGGTACAATCCTGACCAGTCTTTTGACATCAGCGAATTGTACAGAGTGTATATCAGTGACTCCAATCAGAGCTGGTTGTTCTGGATGTTCTTCCTGGCCTTTGCGATCAAGATTCCGATCGTGCCCTTCCATACCTGGCAGGCGGATACCTATCGTGAATCACCTACCCAGGGCACGATGCTGCTGTCCGGGATCATGCTGAAGATGGGGACTTACAGTCTTATCCGTTGGTTGCTGCCGATACTTCCTGTCGGTGTGGCTAAGTGGGGTCCGCTGGCCATCACGTTGTGTGTGATCGGCATCGTGTATGCCTCCCTCATCGCTATTCGTCAGCGTAACCTGAAAAACCTTCTTGCTTATTCATCGCTTGCGCACGTGGGATTGATTGCGGGTGGCATCTTCGCCCTCAACATCCAGGGATTGCAAGGCAGTGTTGTGCAAATGGTCGCGCATGGTATCAATGTGGTGGGGCTCTTCTTCTGTGCCGATATCATTTTCAATCGCACCAATACCAATGAGATCAGCGAACTCGGAGGCATCCGCAACCTTGCGCCTGTATTCACGACGATGTTTCTCATCGTGGTCTTAGGCAGTGTTGCGTTACCGTTGACCAATGGTTTCGTGGGCGAATTCATGTTGCTCTACGGCATTTATGAATACAATACATGGTTGTCCGTATTTGCGGGGCTGACCATAATCCTCGGAGCGGTATACATGCTTCGGATGTTTAAAAAAGTCATGCAGGGTCCGGAAGGCGTGCGGGTAGCGGGTTTCCCTGACCTCATGTGGAATGAAAAACTGGTGCTGGGCATCATGGTCATCATCATCATCGCTATGGGCGTATATCCCAAGCCGATCCTGGAAATGACCGAACCCGTACTACAAACGATATTGAACAAAACAGTGATCTAACATGAATCTGCCGACTCGGTATGGTTGTAAGGGTTCAACAATTTGAACCCGGATATGATAGATCACCGATGTTATACTGAACTTAAAAGAAATACCATACATCGTGTATACCTTAATCTACACCTGTTGTCTCGGACTGCTCTGCCTCGTGGTGGAGATCCTCAACCTTCGTAAAATCCTGGTGCCGGTCATCCTCGCCGGGTTGGCTGCTATCTTCTATGTCAACTATATGGATTGGCAGGCGGTCGAACCTATCGTCTGGGGAGGGATAGATATGTCCAGGATGTTGAAGGTGGACCATTTCACGGTGGCTTTCAACTCGGGATTGATCTTTGCCGCGGGTCTGCTCTTTACGATGGCGGATGACTTTTATAAAAAGGAACAGCATCACCTGAGTGATTATCTCGCCATCCTGATGTTTATCCTGTGCGGAGCGATCGTGCTCACCGGTTTTACCAATCTGGTGATGCTTTTCCTGGGGATTGAGATTGTGTCGATATCGTTATACATCATGGCCGGCAGCCGCAAGTTTGATTTGCGCTCCAATGAGGCCGGTTTCAAATATTTCCTGCTTGGTTCCTTTGCTTCTGCGATCCTTTTGTTTGGTATTGCACTGGTCTATGGGGCCACCGGATCCTTCGAACTGGAAAAGATTGCTGCCTTTGCTTCCGGTGAAGGATTAAAAACTCCGATGTTTCAGGTAGGGGCGTTGATGATGGTGATGGCCTTGCTGTTTAAAGTGGCGGCTGTGCCATTTCACTTTTGGAGCCCTGATGTCTATGAGGGATCACCGTCATTGGTTACTGCGGTCATGGCGACCTTAGTCAAGGTGACCTTCTTTGCAGCCTTCTACAGAGTGATGTCTGGTGGTTTATTTGGGGTTGAATCATACATTGCTGATATACTCGTGCTGATTGCCGCGTTGACGATGATCACCGGTAACCTGATCGCTCTGAGCCAGCAGAATTTCAAACGACTGCTTGCTTACTCAGGGATTTCCCATGCGGGGTATATGTTACTCGCGATTCTCAGCATTAAATCCGGATCGGGCAATGCATTGTTTTTCTACGGTATCACCTATATGCTCGCCACCATTGGGGCGTTTGCTGCCGCGATCCCGGTCTTCCAATCCACCGGTAAAGAAACCATTGATGCCTTTGATGGCCTGGGTAAAAAGAAACCATTTCATGCGGCCTTGCTTACGATGAGCATGTTGTCGCTCGCGGGTATCCCGCCGATGGCCGGTTTCCTTGGAAAATATTACATCTTCTCCGAAGCCATTCAGGGTGGATTTGCGATCCTGACTATTCTGGCCGTACTGACTTCTATCGTGGGAGTGTATTATTACTTCAAAGTCATACTCGCCATGTATACCAAACCTGCGGACGACGTGGCGATCCAGCCTTCAGTGGCTTATACCCTGGTACTGGTGATTTGTGTGGCGTTAAGTTTGTTGCTGGGCGTGTGGCCCGGGGGATTGATGGGGTTGATATAAAATATAATTGAGTTGGATGTGTCGCATGGAACACATCCAATTCAATTGTGTTTATCTTTTACTACTTTCTTCAATCTTCATCTTTCATTCTTCATTTGATACATGCCATACAACCAATTAACCCCCGAAGAAGCCCGCGTCATCATCCACAAAGGCACTGAGCGTCCCTTTACCGGTGAATACGACGGGCACAAAGAACCCGGCACCTATATCTGCCGGCAATGCAACCAACCCCTGTACCGCTCCGAAGACAAATTTTCATCCGGATGCGGCTGGCCAAGTTTTGATGATGAGATTCCCGGCGCCGTGGATCGCCATAGGGATGCCGATGGCCGCAGAACAGAGATCATTTGTTCACTCTGCAAAGGTCACCTGGGTCACGTCTTTACCGGCGAACTGTTCACAGAAAAGAATACACGCCACTGCGTGAATTCAATCTCGATGAAGTTCATTCCCGAAGAAGAACCTCTGCCGGCAATACTCATCAAAGAATAAAAAAAGGAGCGCCGTGGCGCTCCTTTTTTTATTTATCCCTACGCTCAGGGGCTAAACCCCTCCGCTACTTTGAACGCCCTTTCAAAGACTCAGTGTGGCACACCTGGGTGTGCCACACTGATTTAAGTAGTACCAGATCATCCTACAACATGATGTTTGTCATATTACTTTTTCAGTCCCGAGGCTTATTTAGTACCTGAAAAGGCCGGATAATGAAGTCGCCTGAATTTTATAACGGGACTTTAAGTATTGCTACTCAAAAGTTTCATGAACATAAAAAAACCAGATTTCTATTGCCATTGTCTCTGGCTATGTCCAGTCTTATTCTGGGCTTCTCAATTTATCTTCTTAGTCGCGAGACATCAAATATCCTATATCAGATAGCTGTGTATGCTGGCTTCAGAGTTGAAGTAGATTACCTTCGCGAATTGGTCCCTGCCTTGCCATCATGGTTCGTGTATTCTTTACCGGATGGATTGTGGATGTTTTCCTTTTCCGTACTTATCCTCCTGATATGGGATTTTAAACGAACTCCTGATGCCCTTGTATGGATATCTCTTGCCCTTATAACAGCTGTTATAACGGAATGTCTTCAGACAACAGCTATTCTACCAGGTCACTATGATGGACAAGATCTGGCCTTTATAAGTCTGGCCGCTTTTCTACCCCTTTGTTTTACCCATAAATCGCTCACCTCATGAAAAAAATAAGCATCAATACCATTCGACACATCGCATCTGCAGGTATTCTGATGGTATTTCTTTGCATGGCAATTGCCTCAACGGCACTATTCGAAGTTCCATACTCGGAAGGACCATGTCTTCAAATTCCAACCCAATCCAGGAGCTATGTGATAACCATTGCCGTAAAAGACAAACTAACAGGCGAATCCATTCCTAATGCGACGGTGTACCTTGATATTGCTCATACGACATATCCTCTCGTTGGGCCAAATCTTTGTCAATCACCACCAGTGGCACGTGAATTCTCCCCTGTCCACTTATCAACGAATGAAGAAGGGGTGGTTACATACACTTCACCCTCTTTTGAATACTTTGTCAATCTTGATGAGACCACCATTAAACTACGTGCCACAAAGGAGGATTTCAATGAAGCTTATGCATTTGGATCATTATCACCAAACGTATCATCCTACCATTTTGACCTTAAAGTCATAAACTTAATTGACCAGCCATGAAAAACTTCATCATATTCATCTTGCTATGCTGCCTCCCGTCTACCTTAGCATGGTGTCAGGAATTTAAATTTCACTCGACTTCTCCCTTTGGTATTCAGGTGTTACTGGATTCCAGTGATGCCGCGTTGAAATATATGTTTGTAGACTTCGACCAGGACTCCGATCTCGATCTGGTGATGATCGGCTATGACAGCCTTGACACTGTTAACCCCTTTAGTTACAAGAGTTTCTATTACTTTATTCACTACCAGGAAAATATAGGAGACAAGAAACATCCTGCCTTCGCAGAGCGAAGACCACTTGTTGAAGATTTTCCTTTCCTCCCGGGGCTTTTCTTTCCGACAACAGGCGACCTGGATGGCGATGGTCGTGTAGATTTGGTTGTATCCGCTGAAATTGATGAAAAAGATGCACAGTATCTTCTCTACTATCATCAGCGAAACGACGGCACCTTTGATATCATGCGTATGACAGAACTTGGTCTTGATCCCTTTTTTCCAAAAAGCTTCTTTGTTCCTGAATTAACCGATCTGGACAATGACGGAGATCTTGACCTGCTGCTGGCAGGTTATGCTCCCGATATCCTTGATCCCGGTGATACTTTAACTGTTCCAACTTTCCTATACGCTAAAAATATTGGCAGCCGGTTTACCCCTGAATTCCTGGGTTGGTTTGAAAACCCCTTTGGTCTTGTGGCTGACCCCAAACCAACTATACCCGTTGCAGGAGATTTAAACAGGGATGGACATGTAGATATACTTGCGATTTGTGAAAAGGACTCCGTTAATGGTATGTACTTCTATAGAAACGTCCCCGGAAGTAACGGGAAGCCAGCATTTCATCAACCCGTTGAATCACCTTTCGGACTCCCTAAGCCAGGACCGGACGAATCTATATTGTTCCCATCATTGGCGGATCTCGATGGTGACAATGATCTGGATCTCTTTTTTATAAAAATTGACGAGGAATTATTTACCATGGATTTGTACTATTATGAAAATACAATGTCCACATCCGGCTTCAAACAAGACGTGGATTATTCCGACAAAATCACTGTCGTTCCCAATCCAGCCCGTGAGGAATTGACCATCCTTAATTCCACTTCCCTTGACATAGCTGACGTAAGCATCTTCAGTAATTCCGGAAAATACATACGCACTGTTCGGGAGAATCCTCAATATCCCCTGGCCATCAATGATCTGCCGAATGGGCTGTATATCCTGAGGATCCGCTTAAGTAATGGCAAGGAGGTGATCAAAAAAGTAGTCGTGATGCATAATTGAGTCAGTGATAACCCATTAAAATCCTTTGCTTTTAAATGAAAAGAGGGAATAAAATCAAATGATTTCATTCCCTCTTTTCGTATTATTGAATAGTCCCCGTTCAAAACATTTTTAAGGTTGTTCTTCTTCCGGAACTTCAAGACTTGGGATCGGCGGGATTACCACTTCTTCATTGTGCACCGGATGGGTTTCTGTTTCTTCATCCTTGGCGGTAGTGCCCTTGATCACAAACGGACGGGGACCGATCATTTTCTCGATATCCGCTTTGTGGATCACTTCTTTCTCAAGAAGGGCCTTGGCTAATAATTCGAGATCATTTCTTTTGTCCAGCAGGATTTGCTTGGCACGCTCATACTGGCCATCGATGATCTCCCGAACGCGATTGTCAATCAATGTGGCGGTATCATCTGAATACGGCTTCTGAAACTGATCCTGGGACAACCCATAGAAGGATACATTCCCTACCCTGTCGTCCAGGCCATAGACCGCCACCATGCTGTACGCCATCTTGGTCACATGATCCAGATCGCTTTGCGCACCGGTAGATATTTTATTAAAGACCACACTCTCTGCGGCTCTACCACCCAATGCCATACACATGCGATCAAGCAAAGCCTCCGTACGGGTGATATATTCTTCCTTTGGTGAATATTGGGCGAATCCAAGCGTACCAATACCACGCGGAACAATCGTCACTTTAACAAGAGGAGATGCATGTTCCAGGTACCACCCACATATCGCGTGGCCCGCTTCATGATACGCGATGATCTCCTTCTCTTCCGGAGAGATAAGTTTGTTTCTCTTTTCCAGACCTCCGATCACACGATCAAGGGCATAATGGAAATCATCCAGGTCCACTTCAGTTTTATTCCGACGAGCCGCAATCAATGCAGCTTCATTACACACGTTGGCAATATCCGCACCGGCAAAACCAGGTGTCATCTCACTCAGGATCTTTGGATCTACAGTAGGACTGATCTTGATATTCTTGAGGTGTACCTTGAAGATCGCTTCACGGCCTGCCAGGTCAGGACGCTCGAGGCCAATCTGTCGGTCAAAACGTCCGGGACGCATCAACGCCCCATCGAGGATATCCGGACGATTGGTCGCCGCCATAATGATGACGCCTTTGTCCGTGCTGAATCCATCCATCTCGACCAGCAACTGGTTGAGCGTATTTTCTCTTTCATCGTTACCGCCCTGGAACGCATTGCGTCCACGCGCGCGGCCAATGGCATCGATCTCATCGATGAAGACAATACATGGTGCTTTCTCTCTTGCTTGCTTAAATAAGTCGCGTACCCGTGAAGCTCCCACCCCAACAAACATCTCCACGAAATCAGAACCGGATATGGAAAAGAACGGAACACCTGCTTCACCAGCTACGGCTTTTGCCAACAATGTCTTACCTGTTCCCGGAGGACCTACGAGCAATACACCCTTTGGAATCTTACCCCCGAGCGAAGTGTATTTGCGTGGGTTTTTCAAAAAATCCACCACTTCCATCACTTCCTCTTTGGCTTCTTCAAGACCTGCTACATCCGCAAACGTAACCGTCACGCGGGAATCCTTTTCGAAGAGCGTGGCTTTGCTTTTTCCAATATTAAAAATCTGCGCTCCGGGTCCGCCACTTCCGCCCGATACCCTGCGCATCATAAAGATCCACAAACCAAGGAACAGGAAGATCGGAATCAACCAACCCATCAGGGGGCCCATCCAGTTTTCCTTCTCGACATAATCCGGAAACACCCTCAGTTCGGGTGATACCCTGCCATTCAATTCATTGATCTGGCTGGCAAAGGATTCCGGAGGGCCGATATTAAAAACAAAATGAGGACGTGTCTTACTAAAAGAGGTCTCCTTGAGTTTATTAAACTCAGGCTTACTCAGGCTTTGTTCCTTAAGAAAAACGCGGGCATCCTTCTTGTTGACGATCTCGATCTTGGCGACATCACCGGCTTCTACCAGTTGGGCGAAGCGCTGGAAATTGATCACCTCCGTAGACGCTTCACTGAGAAACATCAGGTTGAAGACGATCAACCCGAGGATGATACTTCCGTATATCCAGTAGGAGTTAAACGTAAACTTTCCCGGCTTACGATCCTGGTTATTATTGTTGTTGTTATTATTTTCCTGACTCATGGGTTATGTGCTGACAGTGTTTCTGTGCTAAGCCTCTACTAAACGAAGGAAAGGCCGCTAAGGTTTCGGACGTGATGGTCTCCGTGGGCTGAAATTCGATTAACGCGACTCTATAAACGTCAGGCGGGCATCGCTCCACAACTGCTCCAGGTCGTAAAACTTCCTGGTTTCGGGATGAAAGATGTGCACGACGGTATCAAAATAATCCATGCAGACCCACTTGGCATGATCCAGTCCTTCGACATGTCCCGGATGCAACTTGACCTCTGACTTGAGTCTGCGCTCAATATTTCCCGCAATCCCCCTGACTTGCGTGGTTGAATCTCCCTCGCAGACGATAAAAAAGTCAGCGGGTACATCATTCAACTCGCGTAAATCCAATACGACTATATTTTTTCCTTTTATATCCGTTATACAATCGATGATCAGTTCCTGGAGACCGGTGATTTTAGTTTTGGCCTGGGAGGCTTTCTTCGCGTTTATCAAATGTGCTCAGTTTATGTTCAGAATGAATGCGGTCCGGTTATTTTGCTGATCCCATGGCCCGCACATAAGTATATATTACATCAAATATACGATAATTGTTCCCCATCAAGCCTGTTCTGCCTTCAATGTCAGGCTTGACGAAGAGTTTACATGGAAGATATATTAATTTATAATACGCTGGATTCCACCAACAAAGAAGCCCATCGCCGGATTTCGGAAGGGAATGTAAATAGCGGGTTAACGCTCATTGCCAAAGAACAAACCGAAGGGAAAGGACAGATGGGCCGGACCTGGATGGCGGAACCCGGCAACCACCTGGCCATGACCATCATTTATCGGCCTGCGGACCTGGTTCCGGCCGCGCTACCGGCGATGAGCATGAAAATCAGCCTGGGGATCGTCCATGCCCTCACTGCGCTGTATGGCCCTCTCCATCTGAAAATCAAATGGCCCAATGACATTTACGCAGGAGATAAAAAACTATGCGGGATACTGATTGAAAACACCCTTTCCGGTCAACGGGTACAAAACTGCATTATCGGCATTGGCGTCAATGTCAATGAACGATTATTTCCTGCAGACATCCCCAATGCTATATCGCTCTTTATGCTTTCAGGAAAAACGATGGACATCCTCGATATCGCCCGTTCGATCCACACCCATGTCCTGGATATGATCACAAAGACGCCGTCAAACTGGTATGAATCCTATGAGGCCTATGTGTATGGAAAAGGAGAATGGCACACCTTTGCCTCAGGGGAAGAGACGTTTGAAGCAATGGTGCATGGGGTCACTGCTGATGGCTTATTGGTTCTGGAAAAAAAGGATGGACACACCGGACATTATCATACACATGAAATTAAATGGATGATATCCGCATAGATTTGCAGTCAATATGAATACAAGAAAGGCGGCCATACTGACGATCGGCGATGAACTGATGATCGGGCAGATCGTGGATACAAATAGCGCATGGATTGCTTCTTTTCTGGATCAGCATGGATGGCAGGTGATCCGCAAAATGGGGGTAAGGGATGAAATTCCGCAGATCCTTGAAGGGATACAACTATGCCTGGATGCCGCGGATCTGCTGGTGATTACGGGAGGACTCGGCCCCACCCCGGATGACCTCACCGTGGATGCGTTGTGTCAATATTTCAACTGCGAGAAAATCTGGCATGAAGACACCTGGCAGCGGGTGCTGAAGATCCTTCAACGCATTAAAAGGGAGCCGCTTGAAATGCACAAACAGCAGGCCTACCAACCCGCAGCAGCGGAAATCATTGCCAACGATCAGGGTACTGCGCCCGGGACCCTTTTTCGGCGGGATGGAAAAATTGTGATTTCTCTTCCGGGCGTTCCAAACGAGATGAAACATTTACTGCGGGATAAAATGATGGACCGATTGCCATCAGGTCCCGCGGGCGGACATCGGTTTATTCAGACCGCCGGTGAAGGAGAAACGGTGCTGGCGGAAAAAATCAGGGATATAGAGCAGGCTCTTCCCGCAGGCATCAAACTCGCCTACCTACCTCACTTTGGACATGTGACCTTGCGGTTGACCTCTTATGATCCATTATTGATAGCGCGATTGGATGATCTTCAAAAACAAATCGCCGATCGCTTAGGCGCTCTCGTTTACGCCACCGATAATGGCAATCTATCCACTGCGATTGGGAAAATGTTGCGCGCCAGAAAAGAAACTGTGGGAACCGCGGAGAGTTGCACAGGTGGATATCTGTCGCATTTGATCACATCTATCGCGGGGTCATCCGACTATTATCTCGGGTCTGT
>CAZYHJ010000077.1:0-12391 GCA_964646645.1 uncultured Saprospiraceae bacterium
CAATAGCCGTTACCTTGACAAGGGTATAATTGCTTCAAAGATAATTACCTCGAACGCTATTGCGGACATCCTGAACCGTTATTTAATTGAAGTTTACCATTCCCTAAATCTATAAATTGATCAGGAAGCACATTTCAATCTTACTCATTCTTGGGTTATTTGCCGTATCCGCCAAAGCAGGGGATTGGAGTGAATGGTGGCATCGAACTCCCGGACAGCATGAAATTTCAAACCAGCAGTTTGGAAATATTCATCGAAATCTCTTTATCTGCAGGGAATCGGGACCGAAATCGGCTATGCTTCAATTCATTGGAAAGTGGTATTTCTATAAAGGACATATCATTGGGACATTAATGCCAGATCAACCCAATCAGTTCTTCATCATCAACGAGAAGACATGTTCCCTGGAAACCTTTACCACCTATAGTGAGTTTGAACAAGTGCTCCGTCATAAAGGTTTGATGCCCGTCATTTGGATCCGATGGTATAATTCGAATTGGGGCTTCTTTTTTGTTGGACCCGGATATGGGGGTCCCTGGGACTTCCTTTGGTTTCGAGGAACCTGGTTGCTCTTTCCATTGGTGCCTTTTGCCATAGTGTGGGCTATCACTAATTATTCTAAAAGGAACATTAAATTTTTCCTTGGCCTTGTTTTTACGCTATTCATAATCTTCAGCATATTGTTAGATATTCATCCGGAAAGTATATAATAACTGGAATTTATTACATGTTCCTGCTCAAAGGTCACCGGGATGAACTTCTGGAAAACTGGGCAAAAGCGCAACAAGCAGAAAGACTGAAAAAATCCAACCTTTGGACTAATATAAATGCTGTAACAGAGTTTAAAGTATTGGAGTATTACATGATTTGGATCCGGTTCGAAGATGGTTTTAAAAGTACTGTCCATCTTAGACCACTTTTAAAAAAGGGTATTGCCAGGGAATCTATCCTTTAAAAGGCAGGACATAGCGCCAGATGCGACTGTGCGATTCCCTGCCACTTTCGCCAATATGCTTTTGGTCTTTTTTTATCATATTTATCTCTCATTGATCAAGGGTAAGTACGAAGTCTTCTTTCAGAAATTGAATGAGAAAGTGCCGCTCACCACTTTCGCGGCAGATTTTGTCACTCCCATTATTGCTGAAAAGCAGATCGATGCTTTTATTGCGGGCAATGACACGGAGGCGGTAGACACGGTTTCCGCCCTGGTGTCCACAGCTGGGTTCAACCCAATTGTCCCAGGCGGCTTACACCTCAGCCGGACACTGGAAAACATGCAGCTTCTGTTGATACAACTGGGAATGAAATACAATTATAACTGGCTGGCTGGAAAACTCTCCACGTGTAGCCAACGATCTGTCTTACGAACCATTGATCCAAATATCCTGTTTAAGATAATACGTATGGCAGCTTAACAAAACATGGAATGACCAAATTCAACATCAAATAAATAATAAAACATGAAAACGTTAGAAAACAAAGTAGCCATCATCACAGGTGGCGGTTCCGGAATCGGAAAGGCAACGGCGCTGTTATTTGCTCAGGAAGGAGCCAAAGTGGTGGTCTCCGATATCAGCGAAGAAAACGGAAAAAAGGCCGTGGAGGAAATTCGTAAAAATGGAGGTGAAGCCTTCTTTATAAAGGCGGATACTTCCAGCGCAAAAGACCATGAGGCCCTGGTAAAACAAACGATTGAGCGTTACGGATCACTGGACATAGCGGTCAATAACGCGGGTATCGGTGGTCCATTAGGAACTACAGGCGACTATCCGCTTGATGGCTGGCAAAAGGTGATTGATATCAATCTGTCCGGAGTGTTTTATGGACTGCGCTATCAAATCCCGGCGATGGCCGCGAAAGGGGGAAGCATTGTCAATGTTGCCTCTATTCTCGGACAGGCAGGTACCAGGTTTTCTCCTGCCTATGTAGCTGCCAAGCATGGCGTCGTCGGACTCACGAAGGCATCAGCGCTGGAATATGCGGATAAGGGCGTTCGTATCAATGCCGTAGGCCCTGGATATATCAAAACACCACTCGTCCTGAATGCGCTTGACCAGGCGACACTGAATAGTCTCATCTCATTGCACCCGATGGGACGTTTAGGGGAATCCGAGGAAATTGCGGAGTTAATTTTATGGTTAGCCTCACCAAAATCATCGTTTGTCACCGGAGCATATTATGCGGCTGACGGCGGTTATCTGGCCCAATAAAAAATGTAATGGCGCATTTGCCTGTCTGGTGCAAATTAAAACTTCACTTGACAGGCATTGCGTTGTTGGTAGCGATATTTCTTGCTTATGAGGCCCAACCTGCCATTTAAAAATCAGGGACAAATGACCCTACCGTATCACCGTCACATCTCCCCGCCTGATCACCGGACGTAAAGCATCCTGAATATATATTGAGGCTACGTACACAAACACACCCGGAAGGAGTGGCTTGCCCCTGAAGTCACCCTTCCAGCTAAAGAAGGGATCATCTGAAGTAAATATTTCTTCCCCCCATCGGTCAAACAGAACGATCCTAAATCGCGTGACCACACACGATGCCGAATAGCCAATACTGAATGCATCATTGATCCCGTCTCCATTCGGTGAGATCGCATTAGGAATGTAGATGGCACAATCCAACTCTTGTTCAGTACAGTCGTCAAAGACTAAAGCTATTTGGACGATGGAATCACAACCGATAGCATTCTGCATCATTTCCAATCCCGAGGGGTTTGACTCATTATATGTTGATCCATTGACAACCACCGCATACTCATCCCCAGTGCATCCTTGATAATCAATACTGGTGTTTGCTTCTTCCGCGAAGGTCAAAGTTATAGTGATAGTTGAATCGCAACCCCGGGCATTCGAGAGCACTTCAACGCCATTAGGATTTAGTTCACTGTAAAGCGTGCCATTGACCACGATCTCATGTCCGTCTCCTGAACAACCCGCATACGAAATCATAGCAGAAGATGACGGAGCAAATGTCAGGTCTATATGGATCAGGGTATCACAACCGGAAACGCCCGCAATGCTTTCAGTACCCTGGGGATGCTGTTCATCATATAATTGTCCATTGACAATAATGAAATATCCATCGCCTTCACAAGCGGAATAATTTTCGTTGACGACAAACTGATTGCCGAAAACCAGGTTGACTGTAACGACTGAATCGCAACCATTGCTCCCGATGAGCCATTCTGTTCCTGTTGGATGTTGTTCGTCATAGCGTGTACCATTGACGATGATGGAATAGTTGTCCCCAAGGCATCCGGCATACTGAATGTCATGCTGTGTAGCCGCAAGAAAAACTAAATCAATCGTAATGACTGAATCACAACCATTCCGGGCCGTCATGATCTCAATACCCTGCGGATTAGATGCATGGTATGCCGTGCCATTGACCACTACTTCATATCCATCGCCTTCACATCCGGCATAATGAATAGCGGTACCCTGAACAGGTTGAAAAATTAATGCAATCGTCACAATAGTATCGCATCCCATCGATCCGGGAATCAGTTCAATACCGTTTGGATTGGTTTCATCATACTGATTTCCATTGATCACTATCGCATAGCCGTCACCGGCACATCCGGTGTAATTATGCATAACGGAAACACTATTTTGAAAAATCAAGTTTATCGTCACGATAGAGTCGCATCCGTTTTGGGCCGTAAGCGTTTCAACACCGGACGGGTTTAATTCATTGTATAGCGTACCATTGACCGTCACAGCATAGCCATCGCCCAGGCATCCTGAATACGATTCCATTCCGGTGACGCCGGCTATAAAATCAATCTGAATCCCGATGATGGAATCACAGCCTGTTTGGCTGGTCAGCACTTCCATTCCTGACGGATGAGTTTCATCATATAGTGTGCCATTGATCAGAAGTGAAAAGCCACTCCCTTCGCAAGCCGTATAAAACGCATTGACCGTAATTGCAGGAAGGAAGGATAATGCAACATTCACTATCGAATCGCAACCATTTACCGCTGTCATCATCTCCTGGCCTGCCGGGTTTCCTTCATTATAGGTTGTACCGTTGACCTGGATGGCATATCCATCGCCAGCGCAACCTGTGTAACTGATGACTTGTGAAGTTGGCTGTACAAACGTCAGCGCAACCTGAATGACGGAATCGCATCCATTCGAACCCGATAGCCATTCTGTACCTGAAGGATGACTCTCATCATACGTGTTTCCATTGATAACGATCGAATAGCCGCTACCGGCGCATGAGGTGTGCGTTTCGGTGGTTGTTTGCACCGGATTAAAGACCAGGTCGATGTTGATGATACTATCGCATCCATTTTCACTGAAGAGGTATTCCACGCCAGACGGATGGTCTTCGTCGTAGATTGTTCCATTGACGTCCACCGCATACCCATCGCCTGAACATCCGAGGTAGTCTATCTCCGTATAGGATACTGGAGCGAATACTAAATCGATCGTGACGATAGAATCACATCCATATGTGGTCGTCATGATTTCTGTGCCATCCGGATTTGATTCTCTGTAGACTGTGCCGTTCACGATCACGGAGTATCCATCCCCTTCACAACCCTGATAATTAATTTCATCCTCATATACAGGGTGAAAATTCAGATCAATTACAATTGTAGAATCACAACCGGCCTGTGTCATCAGCATCTCCGTGCCGGAAGGATTGGTCTCATTGTAGAGTGTATTGCCTACCAGTACGGAATATCCATCTCCGCTGCATCCCGAATAATTTAAGTTCTGCGTGTATACCTCATGAAAGGTGATATCGACCAGCACCAATGAATCACAGCCATCCTCCGCTGTGAGCACTTCCATTCCGGTTGCATTGGATTCGTTATAAAGAGTACTTCCTGCCATCACTTCAAATCCACTGCCGCTGCAGGTCTCTTCGATGATCGTGGAGGCGGCATTGAGTATGCCGATGGTCACCCGTAGTCTGATGGTGGTATTCTCCGTGTTGCCCATGGTGGAGTGTGTTGCCAGATTACAGTCTGCCGTCCATTGTTCTGACCCTGGTTCATATGTAGCGCCATTGCTGACATAACTGGGCACATATCTTCCAAAGGTTGAAAATCCGGATCCAAAGTGAAACTCGACTTCATTTATATTGAGTGCGCCGCCGGTATTGCTCAGATCAAAACGGCATTCTATGCTGACATAACCTCCATTGATATTAAACGTACCGTCGGCGTCTGAATAAAAAACATCATAAAATTCCCAGCCTGCCGACCCTTCAAAATCCATGTTACCCGCATTTAACTGACCGGGCAACTGCGTAGTGAGGGCGTTGTCGTTGACATTGTATGTATGTGGAATAATAAATCCGGTTTGCTCGTGAAACGTGATGGAGGTAAGGTCGGGAAAATCAATCAGCGGAACCTGGGCCAGGCAAAGTGGAGAATACAAACACAGTAACGAAAACAGACAGGACCGCAAGGCTTGAAACATTCGAATGAAATAGAGGATATCTTCGGAAAGTTAGCTAACTATTGGGATAAAAGTGGGGTGGAAAATTAGATTTGGGGTTTAAGTTCCACTGTTTCAGCGGACTTATCGGCTGGGCACATCATTCAAAGCAATGTTGGCATTGTAAAATTGGGAAATATGTCTACTTGACTTTTAGCCAGAAACGGGTTAGTTTTAGGAAATAAATTTATCCCAATGCCTACTCCCAAATTACGCTCCCTCGCAATTTTCACCCTGCTTACGATCCTGATCATGCCTGGAAGTGTCTATGCCCAATACTTCGGTGCACGCTATGTCAGCGAGCAGAAGAGTATCGGCACGGAGTACTACTGTCTGCGAACCGAGGACGGTAAGATCTATCAACGTCTTGGCGATTGGGTCCAAAAGACAAAAGAAAAGACAACCCAATGGACATTGCCCATAGATAGTATGGTGCAATTCAAGATCTATGACTTAGCGGAAAGCAAAAGTTTACAGTTGCATTATATGTTTGGGTCCAGCAATCATGTGGGGATATTTGAGGATTCCATTCGACGATACTTTAATGGAATTGATAGCACGGAGATTCAACAAATCTCCAGTGACAGTCTGGAGATTTTGCGACTGTCGGAAGCGGAGTCACCCTACTTTGGCAGAATACCACGCCACCCGATACGACAGCACGTGGTATTAGGAGATACTACTTTGCCCGCCATTCATCCCATTAATATCGAGTATCCTGAGATTAAGCACCTGCCTGTGGCTATATCAAATGGCAAGCATACCTGGTACCTGGAAGAGGTATTTTACGACCGGGAGCGAATTGATAACCTGCTGTCCATTATTTACCGCGATGATTTCCATCCATTCACCGAGGCGGATATGGATCAGATGATCCAATCGTTTGGCATGACGAAACAAGAGTGGTGGGCCTATATCCAGAAGGAAGCTGAAAAAAAACAATATAAAAAGTAGATAATACGTTAAGTTAAAAACTTGATTCTTCTGCGGGAAGGGTAACAATAATTTCAATTTTATTGACCATTGCGTTGGGCACTCTAAATTTCACACCCAGTGCTTAAATTAAACGCTTAAACTATGACACAGGTTCCAGCGATGATCATTAAAGCTTCCTTTCATTTTGCAGTCTGGGTGATCGATCAGTTTCATGACATGAGAGTCTATGAGGACAAAGTGAATTTGTACCGACACTACGATGAAGGAACTCTAGGTAGGGATGTTGCAGTTTGCCTGGATAAACACAAACTGAGACTTGTTCCTGGTTTTGAGTCCCATGACCTAAAACATGTGTTGCTAGGCTATAAAATGTCACCGATCGATGAAATAAGAATGCAGGCATTCATGCTGGGAAACGGAAACTTATCGATTCCGAGCATTGTCATATTTCTTTATGGTTTTCTGCTCTTACCTCATAAGTGGAGACAATTTTTCGAAGATTTTAAACTGGGATTGCATGCTCAATCTATAAAGACCTGGACCATGGAACAATATGCAGACCGACAGACAGATGAATTAAGAGCACAGATGATGCATAGAAAGCAGGAAGTGAACGTAGTCAAAAAGTTAGCAACACTTGGGTCCTTTTCGGCCATCACAACTGGTCTGTTCGGCATGGCTTATTGTTTGCCGTACCTGTTTTCATCATCCCTGGAAGATTTAGTTGGGGCAGGGTTTCCATTTGTCGGTGGGGCCATACTATTTGCTTCAGGATTGATAAGCCTTTCTATCCAAAGCAAGCAAAAACCAGAGGTCGTTTCATTCATACAAGGCAAAGTGGTATAATTGGATTACAATTCTTCCCAGAGTGCCTTCACACACTTTGTATGATGCTTTGTTTTAAAATCTTTCTACTTCAATTCAAATTTCACCCATAATGCATACTGCCCAGTCCGCTCCGGCAATGACTTTGGCGGATCAATGACTGATAAGAATTCCATAAATTGAATTACTTCTTTAAGCTGATCTATGTTGTATCTACCTTCAGGAAGGACATTCAAATAGAACAAATAACGTTCAACATGGTCATCGATATAGAGTATCTTTGTTATTCTTTTCCCTAGATAATGCGACATGATTTTTGCTCGTTTGACCGCATCCTGATATGCGAGTATTGCCAATGTATCTTGATACCTAAAGTCCTTATTGACGTACTCATATTCCTCTTCCCCGTGCATGTCCAGAAGTCTGCATTGCTCCTTCAATAATTCAAAATGAGGGAGGTTAAAGGTGTAATAGCTAAGCGTTGTTGTTTTATCCATCCATAGACCATGAATTGAGTCTACGCGAAAGATCACACCTAAACTATCTAACCTGAATTTGAGATTATCAAATTCAGTCGCAGAATGAGCATGTTCTACATTGTGAATTTTGTATATGTACGATTGAGGATAGGTTGTATAACTCGCTCTCCCTAGTATATGGAGTGTTGTGGACTGAGAATATCCATAGCCACAAAAACAAAAAGAAAGTATGATGAGTGTCCATCTCATTTATCTTTCAATTCAAATGTGACGTTTACATGATAGGTGACAGTGGTAACGGGTTCTCTTGAGTCTTTAATCTGGCTACAACAACCGGCAGAAGTATCTTCGATATTCAGAATTTTACCTACCCTCATTCCAACTTCTTTACTGATACTATCAGCTTTTCGCTTTGCGTCATCTATGGCATCTGTCGTCAATTGACTTTCAATCATAACATCTGCTGGTGGATAAGTATATAGTCCAGCATTCACCCCTACACCATTCAAGAGCATCTGTTGCAATGCCTCGATTTTAGCTTTATCATTTAGGGTCAGCGAATAACTACGGTTAGACGTTGAATATGCTTTCGAGGTGCTTTTATCAGTTCGAACAAGGGCATTTTCAGGAATGCCAATTTTATCCAGATGTGAGATGAAAAGGGAATAAACTTCCTCAAAAGGCATTGGGCTGACTTTCCTGTATTCATTGCCAGTAACCTCTGAAACTGAAATTTCAAAGATCCGTCCATCCGCCTCAAAAGTATGACTGGCGTTTCCGACTATTCGGATAAACCTATCGGTTGACTGTGAACTTGCCTGATTACACATCAGAAGAAGACCCAATACAAAGAGTGTGGCGTTTTTCATTTGGCTAATATACGATACTAAGCCATGTATTGTGCAGGTCTTCATCCGGTAATTTCTATCCCAAGCAAAATTATTAAATATGGTTCCGTTTTAATTTTAAATGCTATCCAACTCCAATTATTCCCCGTACCTGTGAAAAACAACCCCGCAAGTCTTACATCTCCTCTTGCCTTCTGATTTGTATTACTAAGTTGGGTCCCCTTCCTCTGTCCCAAATTTATTTTTTATTATCTTACACCCCTGACCTCTTCTTGCAGCATCTCCAACTGCATGAGCCATAAAACCAAATCACATTATTTGTATTTAACTCATTTATTCATCCAATCAAAACAAGATGCATTTCAAAAAACAACTTACCGCCATCATTGCCCTCTGTCTCATGCTCATCGGAGGCGTGGCTCACTCGCAGACACAGGTCTGGAAAGAAGACATGGTCGCCTTGCTCGCAGAAGTCGGATGGATCGAACAGGCCAATGACGGATATATCATTGCCGCTGGTGCCAACGGCCTCATGGGTATTGACAATAACACCGGAAAGCAGGTATGGCTAAAAACCGAACTAAAGGGTGTATCCAATGAAACCTATCAAAACATCGAGGGGCTACCGCTTTTCTATACGGAATACACACCGGTCATCGGCAAAACCCGCGGGATCATCGTGCATTCCAGCACCGGAGATGTGCTGTATGATACCAAAGATGACAACTACCGAATCAAAGACTATCATCTTCTCCCGGGCCAGGGCATGATTCTGTTTGAAATGACTAAGGACAAAACCCAACTCCTGATGAGTTTCAGCCTGAAGACGATGTCAAAGAATTGGGTGGTTCAACTGGGAGAAATCAAAGGAATGATCACCAATGTGGTCAATGCCAACACACGAAACAGCTTTCTTGATCATGGGCCTATGTTTAGCAAGAGCGGGGATCTGATCGTGGGTATGGATGAAATGGCCCATGGCATTGATCCGAACAGCGGCGCCATCAAATGGAGTTATACCGCGGAAAAAGACCTCAAGGCACTTGTCTATTCGCCACAAAACAACAGTTTGTATATGGGGGTGAAGAAAAGCAATAAACTCACTGTCCTGGATCCGGCCACAGGAAAGGATATCACTCCCGGTAAACTGAAATTGAAAGGGAGCTTACTGGATATCACTTCGGATAGCAAGAATAATATCGTGCTGGTCGAATCTGAAGGCTTTAACCTGATTGATCCAAAGACCAACGATTTTATCTGGGATAAAAGTTATAAAATTCCTTTCCTCGACGAAGTCATTCCATTTGACAAAGGTTATGTAGCCATTGCCAAGGATGAAAAGGAAGGTTCGATCTCCTATGTGGACGCTAACGGCAAGAAAATCTGGGATTCTCCGGTCAAAGGCTACACCTATTATGCTACGACCACACAAAAGGGTGTACTCTATATTTCAACTGAGCGTTCGAATATTTTCAGCTACGCGGATGGTAAGGATGTATGGGACAAGGATGTCAAGTTTAAAAGCATCCCTGCAGTGACCTATGACGATGTGGAAAAGAAAGTGATGCTCTTTGAAAGCGGTACAGCTTTTAAGTTTGATCCTGCTACCGGCTCTATGACCATATTAGCTGAAAAAATTGTACTTGAAAATGTCAATAAAAAGACTCCGCTGCTGGCTGAAACCCGTCCTGCCGGATACCTGATCTATACGGATCAGCATATGTCGTTGCTCGACAAGAAAGGTAAGCTGGTGTATACAAAAGACTATCCACCTCTCGCGTCAACTAACTTTACCGGACTGGCCCAATTTGGTGCCGATATCGCAGGCGTAGATATCGACATCGCGGGCGCTATGGAAAATATGGAATATCTCGACTTATTGTCTAAAGGCGCATACCGTCCTGCAGAAGCCGGAAACCAGGGCACATCAGAATCACAGGTGGTAGCCGGGGCTTATCTCAACGATTCTCCACTGTTCGAAGTCACGAAGACCCGCTATTCTAACTCCAGAAATACGCACAACCACAAGTTTATTGTCACCAAGGACGAAGCGTCCAAACGTTTTATCCTGATGGTCAACAAAGACACCGGCAAAGTGGATAAAAAAATCGAACTGATCGATTCCACCCCACATTATGTGGTCGATGATATCGACACGAGAGTATTTGTAACCGAACGAAACAAGACGATTACTTGTTATGATATGAAATAGACTTTATGTCAAATTTGTAAAAACGGCCTTCCTGCACAGAAGGCCGTTTTTATTTTATATGCATACTACACGACCGGTCTCAAGAAATGGTAAAACTTAAACCAGGTTTGAATTCACTATATTTCGCAAATACCTGTTTGAACTATGATCAACATTGACAATTATCTGGACCCCCATTATATCCACCGCAGCAATTGGCTGAGGGCCGCCGTATTAGGCGCCAATGACGGCATTATTTCTATCTCCAGTCTCGCGATTGGGGTCGCCACGGCCAGCGCCACGAGAGATCCTATCGTATTGGCCACCGTAGCAGGACTTGTGGCTGGCGCGTTGTCTATGGCCGCCGGAGAATATGTCTCCGTGAGTTCGCAGACCGATATTGAAAAGGCGGACATCGAAAGAGAGATGAAGGAATTAAAAGATATGCCGGATGCAGAAATGAATATCCTCGCGCAGATTTACGAAAGGAGGGGCCTGAAAAAAGAAACCGCTCAACAGGTGGCTAAAGAACTAAGTGAGTTTGATGCATTAGGTGCTCATCTGCGGGATGAACTGGGACTGAATGAGATCACCAAGGCGAATCCTATTCAGGCTGCATTTGCTTCAGGTGCCGCATTTACTTTTGGAGGTGTATTACCTCTTCTGGTTGCGCTACTGGCTCCGGTAAAAACCATGGAATACTACCTGTATGGTTTCACCATAATATCCCTCATCATCCTTGGAGCCGTTGCGGCAAAAACGGGTGGTTCGGATGTAAAGAAAGCCATCATCCGTATTGTGGTCTGGGGTTCGATCGCGATGGGACTCTCGGCCCTGACCGGATATATTTTCGGAGTGAGTGTTTAAGGCAATTTTCGATCCTGGATAAGTTGCATTGAATATTTAGTTGTGTAAAAACATCAATCCGCATTTACGCTTAGGTTCAACAGCGCATTATGATTCATCTCATTCATACTGATTCTTCACATCCTGATTTTACATCCCTGGTCAGGTTGCTCGACCTGGAATTGAAAGTACGGGATGGGGAAGATCATGCTTTCTATGCTCAGTTTAATAAGGTAGATACGATCCGGCATGTAGTTATCGCCTATGCGGACGAGGTCGCTGCGGGCTGCGGAGCATTGAAGCCTTATACGACGGATACGATGGAGATCAAACGGATGTATACCCTTGATGACTATCGTGGCTTGGGTATTGCTTCCAATATCCTCGCGGCGCTGGAAGCCTGGGCTGTTGAACTGGGATATCAGAGATGTATTCTTGAGACGGGGCTAAATCAGCCGGAGGCGATTGGATTGTATTATAAAAATGGGTTTACACGGATTCCGAATTATGGGCAGTATGCGGGGGTGGAGAGTAGTGTTTGTTTTGAGAAGAGATTAGGTTGAGCAAGTTAAAAACTTGCTGACACCAGGTCGCAGGGGATCCTGCGCCCAACAGTGTGGGTGAGCAAGTTAAAAACTTGCTGACACCAGGTCGCAGGGGATCCTGCGCCCAACAGTGTGGGTGAGCAAGTTAAAAACTTGCTGACGCCAGGTCGCAGGGGATCCTGCGCCCAACAGTGTGGGTGAGCAAGTTAAAAACTTGCTGACACCAGGTCGCAGGGGATCCTGCGCCCAACAG
>CAZYHJ010000077.1:12491-15922 GCA_964646645.1 uncultured Saprospiraceae bacterium
TCGCAGGGGATCCTGCGCCCAACAGTGTGGGTGAGCAAGTTAAAAACTTGCTGACGCCAGGTCGCAGGGAATCCTGCGCCCAACCATGCGGAATTAAATTCGTTAATCACGCCAGTCGTGGTGGCGGATGGGGCCATCGGGATCGGTGGTGGTGCGGAAGCCGTAGGCACCGAAATAATCGCGCTGGGCCTGGATAAGATTGGCTGAAGGGAAACGGAGGGAGGCACCGGCGATGTACTGTGATGCGGCGACAAGACATGGGGTGAATAATGTCTCCGCAGAGGCGACATGATTTATACGCCTGAGGCCGGGCCATGTGGCAGCAATTAATTGTTTGACTTCGGGATGAAGTACCAACTCATCGTCCCAGTTTTCCCACAACTTAACAAATCGATTCATGAGGGAGGATCGGATGATGCAACCATTGGTCCAGATGCGGGAGAGTTCGGCGAGGTCTATCTTCCAGCCGTAGTGTTTCGACACCGCTCGGATGATGGCGAAGCCTTCATGGTAATTGATGATGCGGGCCAGTTGAAATGCATTGTAGAGATCCGTGGTACCCATGGAAGCTCCTTTGCGCTGCTGCTTTCCGGTGACTTCATCAAGATGTGAACGGATGTGTCGCTGACCGGAGAGGTAGCGGGCATGGAGTGCGGCAGTGATCATCATGGCAGGCACACCAAACTGAGCTGCCGCCTGTACCGCATAGACACCCGTACCCTTGTGTCCCGCGCTATCGAGGATCGAATCGATGATATGTTCATCACCTTCCTTTTCCCGCAACACTTTCAAGGTGATATCGAGCAAATAGCCACTGGCATCTGTATCCTTCCATGCGGCAAGTACTTCCGCAATATGATCCGTGGTGAGGCCCACGGCCCAGCGAAGGATTGCATAGACCTCCGCAAATAATTGCATCTCGGCATATTCAATGCCATTGTGGACAATCTTGACAAAGTGACCCGCCCCTTCGGGACCGATATAAGCGCAGCAAGGCTGACCATCCACAGCCGTCGCAGCGATATCCTGCAGCAAGGGCAATACGCGTTGATAGCCTTCTGCTGATCCACCCGGCATCACAGAGATACCATTGCGTATACCATCTAACCCCCCGGAAAATCCACAACCCAGAAAATGAATTCCTTTAGAAGTCAACTCCTGGTAACGACGTGTTGTGTCTGTAAAATGCGAATTACTGCCATCGATCAATACATCACCTGGAGCGAGATGTGGGAGAATGAGTTGAATGGCATCATCCACGGATTCATCCGCAGTCAACATCATGATCACTGTCCTCGGTGACGATAGTGAAGCGACCATTGAGGCTGCATCAGCAAATGGTTTCGCTGTATGCAATTCGGGAAACCGGGTCATCACACGTTCAGGTTGCTGGTCTGTCTGCGTGGGACAAAGCGATGGGGTATAATCACGCAACGCCAAATTTCTCGCCAGGTTGATTCCCAATGCTCCCAATCCATATATGCCAACAGCAGGTTTCATGCAGATAAATTTAGATCAGGATTTTCCATTTTCCCTGGGCAGGAAGATAATGCTCCCCTGCCCTTCCGCGAGCACGAGACAACAATATTGCGGTGGTTTACCGGTGATTTTCGATTTGATTTCCTCGACCTGTTCGATTGTGACGAGGCCCTTGATATAAAACTCTTCCAGCGTAGAAATATTGACGGACCAGTTGCCAACGACTTCATTGCGATCGGCAATGGGCAGGCCCACATTCACTTCCTGCTGGTGAAAGATAAATACCGGATAGTTGGATACGCCCTCGTTGATCACGCCGACAAAGGCTTCCTGGAGGAGATCATAATAGTGATTGATGTCCTCTCCAAAGGTGTGCAGATATTTGTCGTTATCGCTTTTCATCGGTGATGGAGCAAAGCTACGCATTCGATATGATGCGTATGGGGAAACATATCCACCGGGATGGCGGTTTTTACTTCATACTGATCACTGAGCAACTTCAGGTCGCGGGCCTGGGTGGCGGGATTGCAACTGACATACACGATGCGCTGTGGAGCAGCTGACAGGAGATGAGTGATCACATTGGGGTGCATACCAGCCCTTGGCGGATCGGTGATCACAACATCAGGTCGGCCGTGTGTTTCAATAAAGCCCGGATCAAGCATTAATTCTACCTGGCCAGTAACAAAATCCGCGTTGGTGATTTGATTAAGGGTTGCATTCTTGCGTGCATCATCGATGGCTTCGCTGATTTGTTCAATACCAACGACATGTTTGCATGCATCCGCCATAAAAATGCCAAGGCTGCCTACGCCGCAATACAGATCATACACATGATCCTCTGGTTGAAGCAAGGCCAGTTCGCGGGTGATGGAATATAATCTTGCCGCTTGTTCGCTGTTGGTTTGGAAAAAAGATTTTGGCCCGATATGAAACTTCACATGGCCGAGTTGTTCGATAATCGTTTCAGCACCATATTTAAGGTCTACCGGCAAATCATGTATGGTGTCATTGGCTTTGGTATTAACGCATGCATAGACTGACACTACTTGCGGAAATTGTTTCGTGATCGCATCGACCAGCGATTGCATCCATTCATCGTTGTGCTCACCGACGATGATCACCAGCATCACATCACCGGACATCGTATTGCGTACGATCATGTTGCGCAAGTATCCGCTCTTTTCTCTCAGGTTGAAAAAAGGCCATTGATGTTCCAGCATATATGCCTTGACAAATAGCCTGATTGCATTGGATGGATCAGCCTGGAGATAACATTGATCGATATCGAGGACTTTATCAAATGCACCCGGCAGATGGAAGCCGAGGCCCTCACGAATCAGATCATATTCGGATTGTATTTCTGCTTCTGTGAGCCATCGCTTCTCTGATGCTGTAAACTCGAGTTTGTTGCGATAATACTGTTGATGCGGTGCGCCCTGAATGGGCTGTACCAGTGACGGATCGAGGTCTCCGATCCGTTGAAAGGCATCACGTACCTTTTTTTCTTTAAACCGGAGTTGAGCGGTATAATCCATGTGCTGCCATTTGCAGCCACCACACAGACCAAAGTGGGAGCAGAAAGGTTCGACGCGATCGGCTGATAGTTGATGAAAGAGGGTGGGTTTAGTGATGTACATCCCCTTTCTTTTTTCCAGGGCGATGACATCGGCGATATCACCCGGCACGGCGCCTTTCACCTGGATGATGCGGCCATCTTCACAGCGGCCGATCGCGAGGCCTTCGTCCGCGGTGTCAATGACTTGTACGTTTGGAAATGCTTTCCTTTCTTTTCTATGACCTCGTTTCATTGTTTCTCAAAATTCATTTGATAATCTTTCATGGCCGCCAGAATCACTTCATGGGCCTCATCACATCCATACGCATCCGGTATCTGCACAGGCTGGGCACCTTCGGGGGATTGTTTGTAGGTGAGGAAATAATGTTTGAGG
>CAZYHJ010000078.1:0-1975 GCA_964646645.1 uncultured Saprospiraceae bacterium
TTGTTGAAGGTATCTACGGCTACGCCATACTCTGCTGCAATGGCATTGAGGTCGGTGCTGGTGATTTTAGCTGCAAGGATTTCACCTTTCTTTTTCAACATCACCTGAGGTGTGTAATTATCTTTCACATCCTGCAGTGATGCGGTACCTGCCTTGATCACTGATTTCAAACCGGCAACCACATAACGGGAATTATAGAAAAGGGTGGGTTCATCATACACATACACTTCCGGAGCAACCATACCTACCTTGGTGCCTGGCTCAAAGGCCCAGCGAATAATATCTCTTGACGTCCCACCACTACCCAATGTTGAAAAGGTATATCCATTAGGTGTCAGTCCAGGAGCATTTTCGATCAGCAGTGCGGGATTCTTTTCAATAGCTGCCTTCAATTCATCGAGATTTCTGTTTTGACCACTAAACTCGAGTGCATCATCATAAATAGATGCCTGGGTTTCTTCAGAAGGAATGATTGGTTCGTTGAGGTATGCGAGTTTTACGCCTTGTTCATTGTTGATGTACTTACGGCCGGTGATTTCAACCAGGTGCACACCAAACTGTGTCGTGATAATATTCAGCTCACCCGGTTCGGCGGTATAAAACAACAGGTCATTGAAAGGTTTTACCATTCTGCCTACAGCGGACCAGCCGAGGTCACCGCCTTTGGATGCGCTTCCGTCCTGGCTCACCCGCATCGCGAGGGAATCAAAGCGTCCTGCGCCTGCTTCGATGATGGTCTTGATACTGTCAAGCGTTTTGGTTGCAGCTAATACCTGGTCTGCATTTTCGGCACGCAACAAAATGTGGCGGGAGTTGACAGAATCCGGGATCATTTTCTTGTCCAGGACTTTGAGTGCCCTGTAAGCTACTCCGTCAATGTATGGTCCGTAAACAGTTCCTACCGGGAGATCAAACACTGTGTCTGCCACTACCGGAGCCAGGTCTGTTTTCTTGTAATAAACGGCTTCGATCGTACCGTAGTTATTTTCTACAAACTGGCTGTCATTTTCAGCCGTGCGGAAAGCGGCAATACGTTCGGTGATCGCTTCGCGAACCTTAGCGGAGTCTTCTGGTGTAGGAATCACATTAAATACAACGAAGTCTACAGAACGGATTTCTTCCTTGCGCTCCAGTTTGCCTTCGTTCTCTTTCATCCATGCTTTGTAATCGTCATCCGTGAGTTTCACATCCGCATCGGCGATCTTTTCAAAAGGAACCAGCACATAGGTGAAGTCCATAGAGGATCCTTGTTCAGCCTGTAACTGCTGAGCCATCCAGGTAGGTGTATAAATGGCTTTCTTGATCAGGTTGGAAATCTTGGATTGCAGCCTGTCTTTGACAATTTCTTCCTTTTGGAATGCCCAGAACTCTTCGAGTTGTGGTTGAAGCTTTCCAGTGCCGAGATTAGCTTTAATCTGTTCAAGGCTGTTGCGGTCCATTTGACCGGTGTTTGGATCACGGAAGTTGCGCAGGATGATGGGGCTCAACCGGTTACCGAATTGAAGTTCTTCCATCTCTTCTGCGCTGATACCGATGCCCAGGTTTTCACCTTCTTCCTTGAGCAACTCTTCTTCGACCATGTAGCTCCAGATATAGCTGCGCTGTCCATAGACATCGCCATCTGAATTGGGATAAAGGATACGCTCTACCTTTTGAAATTTGTTCCAATCGAGTTTTGTACCGTTCACTACCCCTACGGTAAATTCATTGCCTGCCGCACGTGATCCTGCGTTTACCATGTCCATCACCACAAAACCTCCGAGACCCAGGGCGAGCATGAGAATCAGTATCCAGCTGTTTTTACGAATCTTGCTGATTAAAGCCATAATAAAATACTATATATGTATGATTTTGTAAATCAAATTAATGTGCTGAAAATCAGCTTAAAATCCGCCCGATTTTCCGCAACCTTTTTAAAAAAGCCCTGCAAAAGTACAATCTTAGGCAGGGATTATCAAATCTGATCTTCCTTCTG
>CAZYHJ010000078.1:2075-15883 GCA_964646645.1 uncultured Saprospiraceae bacterium
CCCGGGGATTGAAATCCCCGGCAACATAGGATCGCCCCGATGGGGCTTTTACTTTACCAAAATAAAAACCAAACTTGATCTTCCTTCTGCCCGGGGATTGAAATCCCCGGCAACATAGGATCGCCCCGATGGGGCTTTTACTTTCTGATGGAAATTGATAAAACAGGGCGCGGAATAATGGAATGGACACAACCATTAAAACCCTAATTTTGGCCCCTCCGATCTCAGATCACGGATCACAGATCACAGATTTTCAAATGAGCACCCGTAAAGCCGCCATAGGATTCATTTTTGTTACCCTGCTGATCGATGTGATCGGCTGGGGGATCATCATCCCGGTCATGCCGGGGTTGATCACGCAAATGGAAGGGGTGGATACCGGGCATGCTTCCAGCTTGAATGGGTGGATGTTGTTTGCGTTTTCGCTGACTCAATTTTTATTTGCTCCGTTAGTTGGTAATCTCAGTGATAAGTATGGGCGGCGACCGATCCTGTTGGTTTCTTTGTTTGGTTTCGGTTTGGATTATATCCTGATGAGTTGGGCCCCATCAATCGAATGGTTGTTTCTCGGCCGAGTCATCGCCGGGGTAACGGGGGCAAGTTTTACTACAGCTTCCGCATATATCGCTGATATCAGTGTTGATAAAAACAGGGCTCAAAATTTTGGGATGATCGGAGCGGCGTTTGGGCTTGGGTTCATCCTTGGGCCCATTATTGGGGGTGTACTTGGCACACTTGGGCCCCGCGTTCCTTTCATTGCAGCAGCCATCCTGTGTTTCATCAACTGGCTGTGGTGATTCTTTATCCTTCCGGAATCGCTGTCCCAGGATCATCGCCGCCCACTGGACTGGAAGCGGGCTAATCCGGTGGGTTCACTGCTTCATCTGAAAAAATATCCCGACATCGGTTATCTGTTGATCTCTCTGGTGCTGGTGTATCTGGCTGCGCATGCGGTGCAGAGCAACTGGTCCTTCTACACCATCGAGCGATTTGGTTGGGGCGAAGGCATGATTGGGGTATCGCTGGGTGTCGTGGGATTATTAGTTGGTCTGGTACAAGGCTTGCTCACCCGTTTTATCAATCCAAAACTTGGAAATGCACGAAGTATCTATATCGGACTGAGTTTGTATGCGGTCGGTATGCTTTTGTTCGGACTGGCCACAGCGGGGTGGATGATGCTTGCGTTTTTGGTCCCCTATTGTCTCGGTGGGATTGCCGGACCGGCATTGCAGGCGACGATCACGAGTCAGGTGGATGTGCGGGAACAAGGAGAATTGCAAGGGGCATTAACGAGCTTGATGAGTGCCACTTCGATCATTGGGCCTCCGATGATGACTAATTTATTTGCGTGGTCGATTGCTCCCACCAGCCCGGTGTATCTGCCTGGAGCTCCATTTTTTCTGGCGAGCTTTCTGATGCTGATCAGTGCGATTGTTGCTTACCTCTCTTTTCGTAAGCATCACAGATAAGTTCAGACGATCAGTCGCCTTCTATCTTTTACACGGACCTCCGATCCTTCCATCAGGAAAACTGAAGCGGGCTTCTCGCGTGACAAGAAATCGAACGTTGCTCCATAATTCTTTCCAAAATCAGCCTCTATTTTCCAATCCCGTACGGGATACATTTGCCATCGCGGATGTTCCACTTCATACACATTGGTGGTCGTCGTTGAAGCCTGGCTTAGTCCGTAATAATGTTCTGCTATAAATTCAGCTTCACTTCCCGGTTCCATATCCAAAAGCTGAGTACCTGCAACTACCCTGATGGAATTCCAATCCCCATGTTTCCAGTCATAGCGAATCCGCAATTGATCTATATCCACCTGGTGTTGATGTCGCATAGGTAATGCTGCATAATGCTCTTTATAAATCAGGTTTGCCGTCAAGGCGATCATATACCGGGGAACAATTTCCTTAATAAAAACAGTACCTCTTTTCCATTCTCCATTCTCCTGGAAGCGCACATAAAACCTGAGATTTACTTCTTCAAAATCCGCATGAAACGGAAATCGGATGCCCTTGACTCGGGTATTTAAAAACATAAATCCCACAAGGCTGACATAGCAGATACCATCCCGGAGATCGAGCTCAGCCCCTATTGGCAAATAGGATTTCAAAAGATTCGGATCCACCCGGTAATTGGCCATGATCAGCTTACGCCATTCGGCCGTCAGAAATACACTACTCATATCATGAGTTTTGGGAAAAACAAATACTGAGGTTTTATGTTGTCCCCATCAGGATGCCGCCAGTCGAAAATGCCTGTTTTCCGAGAAATAAAAATAAACAGAGAGGAACAAAGCTATTGTGCAGTATACAAACACAGCATGAGCAAGAAATGGAGAAACGGCTGACAATCCGAACCAATCTTTACCCTGGCTGAAGAAAATAATATTGACCAACCCAAACCGGATGACCTCTGCGATCAACGCATATCGTACGCGATCCATGAGGGAGGTGAGGGAAAAAATAGAAACAAAGAGGAACAAACCATAGATCATCACCTCCGGAAAACCAATAGCCGCAAATCGAAGAAACAAATCCATCACCAAGGCCAGCAATACCGAGATCTGGATCCAGGACCATGTTAGCAACTTGCCCGAAAGGTGTGTGTCATACTTTTCAAAATGATACACATCACTGATCGATGATACAGGATATTGGGCTTCAACATCTTTTGGGCGCCAACCTGTAGGCATGAACCATATCCTGAATTTGTCCGCCACAGACCGTGTACGCCATGCGTCTTTCATGATCTGCCAGATATGTTGCAACCCGATAAGGAATGGATTCCAGGTATGAACAGGTCGTTTGACACCATATACAGGTTGCACCTCCCCCAGTTCAGGCTGAAACGTACCAAACCATTTATCCCAGAGAATAAAGATCTGGCCGTAATTCTTATCAATGTACTCGGGATTGATCGCATGGTGCACTCGATGATGTGAAGGCGTAACGATGACATACTCCAGCCATCCCATCTTATCAATGAGTCGTGTGTGATACCAGAACTGAGCGAATAGTTGGATTGGGGCGATCACCGCGATGACTTCCTGCGGAACACCTATCAATGCCGCAGGCAACAAAAACAAACCTACAAAAGAGAACACTTCAGAAATACTCTGCCGCAGTGCGCATGACAAGTTGAATTCTTCACTGCTGTGATGAATGATATGCCGGTTCCAGAAGATATTGATCGTATGTTCCAGCCGATGGATCCAATACCCCGCGAAATCCTTTGCTACAAAGGCGATGATCCATACATACCACTGTGTGCCGATATCAAACAACCCAATCCGATCCACCAGCCAACCATAACTGACCACCACGATTGAAAGACCTAGCACATCTTTCAGGATATTGGACATCCCCGAAGTGAGACTGGAGATCATGTCCGGTCCGCGGTTAATCTTAACGCCCTTGCGCCAGGCAAAAAATGCCTCAAGTCCAATCAGCAGGAGGAACACCGGGATGGCGTAAGTGAGGGCCTGAGCGTAGGATTCCATGAATCGAAAATAATAATTCCTTTTGTGCCTTCGGCACAAAAGGAATTATTCCAGTTCCCGAAACAACATAAACCCCATCGTCACATAAAAAATATTCGACTTCAACCCTTCATAAGGCTTGTAACCATCATCATCGACGTAGTCCTGGTTGTGGAACTCGTTAAAGGTGTATTTGAACTTGACATTGGCGCCGGTGGTCAATTGGAAGCCGGCCATGACGCCATGCTGGAAGCGTTGCTGGCGGTCGCTAAACCAGGTGATGGTTTTCCTGATCTTGGAACCGTCATCATAGGTCTTTTCTTTGTAGGCAAAGGGGATATCAATTTCATACGCGGCAAATACAAAGAACCTTGAGAGGTCTCCGATTTTTATGCCCAGTGGAATACCGACGTTGTATGAACGAAACTTCTTTTCATAGGTCTTCTGATCTTCCACATCAAAGTAATCCGTGTAGGTGTATCCTACGTTTCGCACTGCCAGGCCGGTGAAGGCCCCAAACTTCTCACTGAAGTCTTTATTGAGATACGATTGAATATTGACCACCGGAGCCCATCGCATCCGTGAGTTTTTATCCACGCCATCATCCACTATGTTGGCAAAAGAGAAAATCATCTCGGCGCCGTAGGTGTTGTACAAACGAGATTGTCCGATACTTTTAATTGTGCTGCATATCAGGATGGCAAATAGCAAGGATGTCCTCAGGACTCTCCATTTATTGGGCTTTGCAGATATTAGGAAATCTATCCTCTTCATGTTTGTCGTTTATATTGCAAAAGAATGATTTTTAACTGAAATATTTGTTTTATGAAAATAATTCCGTATTATTGAAACGATATTTCTTTTATTACTTCATAAAACCAATTTCCCTATGGAAACCAGATTCCCTATTGCCCCCCCCAAACTAGTATTCTCCTCTAGATTTTTCTCTTTAAGTTCCTTTTTAACAGGACTATTCCTATTGTTTATTATGGCCTGTCAGCAAGAGAAAGATGAAATCCATACGCTGCCATCCGGGCATGGAGAGGATTACAGCATGTACTATAAGATCCTTACATTCCTCGAAACTAAAGAAGGGAAGCCGCTGACCCATCCTGTATTGACTCCCAGAACCACTTACTCACCTGGTGATATTCTTGATTATGTTGAGGGAGGTATGAATTTACAATATACCGATCCAAGACCCACCTGGGCATCTTATGATGTAGTCACTGATACATTTACGATTCCTCTTTCTTCAGGATATGCAAGCCAGCAGGATCTCGAGGATTTATTTGATGAGGTGGTAGACTCTGCATCCGCCCATTTTTTTGGCATTGCGGAAACTGATAAATTTCCATTTCTGTATGATGCAGTGAGCCTCGGATATTCTACTTCTTTGATGACTTTAAAAGTCACATCTTCGGTGGGGAAAGTAAATAAGGATTTAACCCCATTTACTTCAACAGATTATTGGAATGTGGGTGGAGGAAAATGTGGCCCTTACTCCGGCGGCTCGGATGATGCTCAGGATCGAATGAATGACGCGCTGAATGCATTTTATGCACCTTATGGTTGTGTATTTTACACAAACGTTACTTACATTTCCGGGGAATTAGAAGAGTATGGTTGGTATGATATGAATCAAAACGACCCAACTCCAGGAGACTTCAGTATTGATTATCGAACCTTTCGGTTCTTCTGTACGGATGAAGAAATGGACCCCGAGGATCCTTGCTACGACCCATCAATTCCTGACTGTGATGAATTGGATATTGATGAAATATTGTGTCTGGATCCAGATGAATTAAATTATTACTTTGGATCAATTTCAAGTATGTATAATTCTTACTACTTTGATTCAGGACTCTATCCTATCTCCTCAGATCTATTTCTTGAGTTTGGCCTCTGTAGTCATACATTTTATTTTTGGTATCCCGAGGCCTTTTTTGGAACCCAAAATTCATGTGTCTCTTCGAACTTCCCGACCTACTTACCTCAATGCTGTTAAGTAAAGCTCATTTGACAACTAATTGAAGATGTTGAAACGCTCTGCTTTTTATTTCCTCTTGATTGGGGTCGTATTGTTTTCTTTCACAATGAATGTCTTTGGACAAGTTTCATTTTATATAGAAGAAGCAGATGACCCTGCTTTTAATTTAATAAATGATATAAAAGCTAATGGTGACGAATATTATTTCCTAATGGCGCACTTCCCTCCCGAAGGATCAAGTTATGCAAAGAACAGCTCTATTCAAAAATATTCAAATCAGGGGTTAAAAATTAATGAAGATGCCATTTTATTGCAGAATTTCCATGCATATCAAATTCTTAATTTAACGGATACTTCCTTGACACTTCTGGGAGGACAAAAGAATGATACCTGTACAGCCATGCTTAAAATCCTGGAAATTCAACTTACCTCTAATTCGGTTAATATAGTTGACCAATATTCTCTATGTAATGGAAAATATCTTCAAAAAGCCATTCTAATTAATGGAATAGATGATGCTAATTTTATACAGTGTCAATATGGATCTGACGACAGGTTTTATAGGGCGTTGTTCCAGTGGAAAAAAGATGAAGGCATAACAATGATTTTCGACAGTTTGTCTGTTTATGAAAACTTTGGAGTTGATTTCTCAAGAAAAGGATATATTTTAAAAAGTCTCGATGTTTGCAATTTTTACACCCGTGATTTTCAATACCGCAAGCAGCGATATAATTTCCTGGACGGCTATCAACCAAGTCCCAGCTCGACCTTAATGCCCTTCAATGATCATTACGTCCTTGAGCATGTTAAAAAACCGGATGATCCTCCCTACCAGGGTCAGGTGTTAAGGGTCGTAGATAGTCTGCTTAATGTCAAAAAGATCAATTCCATCAGCCTTCCAGCACCATTTAACCCTGAAGTTGGCTTCATGGACTTGCCTTTTTTTGGAGGTTTGAAGAAAACTGAAGACGACCATTATTGGATGGCAGGAACGTTTTCATTCTGGCCTGATTGGGATTCCAACTACTACTGCATTTCAAAATTTGATCCTGAACTTAATCTTGTGTGTAATCAATTTCTCGGTTTTGATGCTGTCTACAGACTTTTTGGCACAACGGCCACACCTGATGGCGGATGTATCGTCTATGGATGGAGATTGCCAAAAGGCGGTATCATAAATACTGGCGACGAAAACTACTTTGCGATTAAAGTCGGCCCCAATTGTGAGCTCCCCACTACCTCAACTTCCGATCCTGATCATCCTTTAATTGCGATATCGGCTTTTCCCAATCCTGCAGCTAATACGATCACATTTGATGTGCAGGGATTCGACCCAACCATACTTTATGTTGAAATTTTCAACGCTCAAGGTATAACTCTATTTAGCCGGCAGGATTTATCTTATGAAATCACCGTCATGGACTTACCGGCCGGACATTATTTTTACCGCATTATGCAGGGGGACAAGATTCTTGGTGTTGGAGGATGGGTGAAGGAATAAAGAATAAAAGTCGAAGTCGAAAATCTACAGAAACAGACTTCTTTAGTCAAAACACATATGAGACTTATACTTTTTCTTATCCTCCTCTTTCTTGAGGTTTCCTTAATTACTGCTCAATATCAATTTGAGCTCAACCTGGTTGAACCAAAACAGAATATTGTTCAGGATGCCATCATGGAGAATGATTCCGTTTTTGCAATGGTTCTTACCATTGATACTCTAAAATCTTCAGATTTAATCATTTTGGACCAACATGGAAAGCTATTGAACCGGGTTAATATCTCAGATATACCATTCAATGCCATGATCATGATTAAGAAAGTTGGATCAGATTTATATGTAGTGGGCAGGATGAAAAAAGACAGTTGCAGTTCAACTATTGCGACAGGAAAATTTAATTTTCATTCTGGTGCATTTACAATACTTTCAACGGTTGACTTTTGTGAAAAGAATGTCCAGAATTTAAGGTTGGCCAGAAAACTGGACAATGATTGGTTTGTAGAAGGATATTATGTTTCTCCTCCTTTTACAACCTTTAGTTTCATCCTGGATATGGATACGAGTTTCAATTTAAGCCCGCTGTTTGACTCACTCCACCACGAAAGAATCTCAATTGACTTTGCACGCAAAGGGTATGTAATAAAGGACCAAAACCTTTGTAATTTTTATGACTCCAACTTTAACTACCGAAAACAACGATACAACTTTCAAGATGGTAGTTACAAATTCCTCCATCAAACGCATATCTCATTTTCGAAAGAATACATACTTGAAAGTTATGCCGCCGCTCCCGATTACGAAAACCCCGGACATTACATTCGTTTTGTGGATAGTTTTCTGCACATAAAGAACGATGCCTTTATTCCTTTACTCTCTGGAGATGAGTCCGGAAGTTATGAACCGCCTTCCAATGGTGGTATCGTTGCAACTGATGCTAAGTATATTTGGCTTGCAGGAAACAATATGATATCAAGCGATCCATCAAATTTCAATTACTTCACAATCGCAAAATTCGATTCAACGCTCAATTTGGTATGCAATCAATATCTTGGATTTGATGCGCTTTATAGAATTTATGGCTTAAAATCCACGACAGATGGGGGTGTATTAGTTTACGGTATGAAGCATAACGATACATACGACCCGTACATTATCAAACTCGGCCCCAATTGTGAACTACCCTCCACCTCTACCACAGATCCAGATCACCCTATAGTAGCCATATCAGCCTACCCTAACCCAACAGTCAATTCACTCACTTTTGATGTTCGTGGATTCGATCCAACGACACTACGCGTCGAAATTTTTAACGCTCAAGGAACAACACTATTTAGCCGACAGGATTTATCCTATGAAATCACCGTCATTGACTTACCGGCTGGACAATATTTTTATCGCATTATGAAGGTGGACAAGATTCTTGGTGTAGGGGGATGGGTTAAGGGGTGATGGAGTGATGGAGTGAGCAGTGATGGAGTGAGCAGTGATGGGGTGAGCAGTGAGAGGTGAAGATGAGGATGAGGATAAGGCTCTGAAAAAGATTTAATCTTCTAATGCTTCCGCACACGCATCCAACTGTTTAAAAAACTTCTTCCCCTTGGCGCGGATGATGGCGTTTTTTAAAAACTTATACACCGGCACCTGAAGTTTCTTCCCCAATTTACATGCCGGGGCGCAGATTTTCCAACGGTCATAATTCCAGGCCTCTGTTCCATTGTTGAGATACCGGACGCGGATCGGATAGAGATGGCAGGAGATGGGTTTGGGCCAATCGGTCTTACCGTCTTCATACGCTTTCTCAAATGCACACTTTCCAATGCCCTTTCCATCCCAAATGAGATAGGCACAAGCTCCGTTTTTGATCAGCGGCGTGCCCAACACAGCTTCCTCCCCAAACGTCGTGGCATATCCTTGTTGCTTCACGGCTTCCTTACTTTCTTCTGTCAGGTAAGGCGCCACTTTCTTCCACACCTTTTTAATGATCGCGGGTTCCTCCGGCCGCAGTGGCGCGCCCCACTCCCCTTCCCAGCAACAGGCCCCCTTGCAGGCATCGAGGTCGCAGACGAAGGATTTCGTCACGATATCATCACTGAGCAACACGTCGTCGATGGCGATCATGGCGGCAAAGGTAATGGGCAGAGAGCATAGAGCATAGAGCAGAGGGGCATATCGTAGCGCAGCGAAGATCCCGCAGTGCTGCGAAGCCACTAAGCGGGAGAGCAAAAGGCATAGAGCAGAGGGGCATATCGTAGCGCAGCGAAGATCCCGCAGTGCTGCGAAGCCACTAAGCGGGAGAGCAAAAGGCAAAGAGCAGAGGGCATAGAGCAGAGGGAAATCGATTCCACTTGAAGTCCCCTTTAGGGGATTTAGGGGCTGAAAAGGTCAACTTCGCGCGGAAAAACGCTTCGTCGACCAAGGCAGAATAGTGAAAATGCATTTCATGCAGGGGCGTTGCACGCAACGCCCAAAACATTCCAAGTCATTCGTAATTCGTAATTCGTAATTCAAAACACCATTATTTTTGCCCCACTAAAAATCTATTCCGTTATGAAATCATATTTCTTTATCGCTATCTCTGTTATCCTCATCGCCTGCGGCAATCCATCAACCGACAGCCAGGCACAGACGACTACACCGACCACTGCTCAACCCACAGCGCCTGCAGCCCAGCAAGTGACGCCGGGAGCATCCAATACCCTGACCGGAACCTACTGGAAGGTGGTCGAAGTGAATGGACAAAATGTGGAAAACAAAACCGCCAAGGAAATGCACTTCCTTTTCGACCCCGCATCGGCACAGTTTAAGGGCCACACCGGCTGCAACATGATCATGGGCGAAGCCAAACGCACAGGCAACAACCAACTGAGATTTATTAATCTCCTCAATACCGAAGCCGCCTGTAACACCCCCGACCTCAACAAGCAATTTCAACAGGCCGTCGAATCGGTTACCGAGTTCACCATCACCGGCAATACCCTGCTGCTCAAGAAAGACGCCTCCACAGTCCTCATCAAATGTGTCGCCAAAGGCTAGTCGCCCAGCCTCATCTGTGAGCCACAGTGTTTAGAAAGTTTATTTTATGGCGCTAATGCCGCCACAAGTTGAGATCATGGACCTGGTCGGTCCATTTTGTTTAGGTAAAGCTAAAAACTAAATGCTCTAAACGCATAGCCTTCGCACAGCAACCTAAACTTTCTAAACTTATGGACCGAACAGGTCCATAAACTCAACTTTCTAAACACATTTCCGGCACCCATATCCCCCCTTCAGACAACCATTTCCCCCGTCCGGGCGTTATGTCCTTAAGATTCCCTCATTAAACCTTACCTTAGCGTCAACATATCGAAACACTATTTTCTCCATATCCCATGGACAGATTGAAATCCCGGTTTTATGAAAAGGCGATGGCTGAAATCGCCGAAATGAAGCCTTTCCTCAAAGAACACGACGATACCGTCATCGACCAGGTGACGATAGGACAAGTATTTGGCGGCATGCGCGGCATCAAAAGCATGTTGTGGGAAACCTCCCTGCTTGACGCCGAAGAAGGCATACGTTTTCGTGGCTACTCCATTCCCGAATTAAAGTCTCTGCTCCCTTCAAGAGGCGGCGAACCACTGCCTGAAGGTCTTTTCTGGCTGATGATGACGGACGAAATCCCAACGGAAGCCGATGTCAACTGGCTCAGTGACGAATGGGAACGCCGCCGCCAGATCCCGGAACATACCTGGAAAGCATTAGACAGCCTCGACCTGGACACGCATCCGATGACCCAACTGGGCGTCGGCATCCTCACCCTGCAAGGAAAAAGCCTTTTTGCCCAACGGTATGCCGAGGGTATGAATAAGAAGGATTACTGGGATGCCACCTATGAAGACACGATGAACCTCATCGCCTGCCTCCCGCAAATCGCAGCCTATATTTACCGCCGGACATACAAGAACAATGTCCATATCGCTCCGGATGACAGTCTGGACTGGTCCGCCAATTTTGCCCACATGCTCGGGGTGACGGATGATCCGAATTTTCCAAGCCTCATGCGGTTGTACATGACCATTCATGCCGATCATGAAGGCGGTAATGCCAGCGCGCATGCCGTTCATCTGGCGGGATCAACCCTCAGCGATGCTTATTATTCTCTCGTTTCAGGTGTCAATGCACTCGCCGGCCCACTCCACGGACTGGCCAACCAGGAAGTGATCAAGTGGATTTTTGAAATGGTGGACGATCTGGGTACGACCAAGCCTACAAGCGAACAGATCGAAAAATACATCAACGATACTATCGCCCAAGGGAAAGTAATCCCCGGTTATGGTCATGCCGTTTTAAGAAAACCAGACCCACGATTCCTGGCGCAACAATCCTTCGCCCAGAAACACATGGCCGAAGATGATATCGTCAATATCGTATGGAAGGTTTTTGATATCGCGCCTAAGGTGCTTGGTTCACTCGGCAAGGTGAGCAATCCCTGGCCCAATGTCGATGCACACTCCGGTGCCATCCTGGTGCACTACGGTTTGAAGGAATACAACTACTACACTGTACTATTTGCCGTGTCCCGCGCACTCGGTGTATTAGCGATGCTTTGCTGGAGCCGTATTCTCAATCTGCCCCTGGAACGACCAAAGTCCCTCACATATGAGTGGATGAAGAAGTGGGTGGAAGCGAGAAAGTAATTTTAATTACGAATTACAAATTACGAATTACGAGTTTTGATTTTAACCGGCCAGGAGCGTTTACGCTACTTGTTACAGGAAAATCATTTAGTCATTCTATTTAATTCCACGGCTTATAGCTTGATCTCCTCGGCAGATTTTGATCATTACGTAATTCGTAATTAGTAATTCGTAATTTGAACTAGTAATTCGTAATTTGTAATTCGTAATTACTCTCGGAGTTCTCTCCGAAGAATCTTCCCCACATTCGTCTTCGGCAGTGAGTCTCTAAACTCAATCTCCTTTGGCATCTTATACCCGGTGAGGTTTTCCTTGCAATACTCCATGAGTTCCTTTTCCTTGAGGCTGGAATCTTTTTTGACCACAAAGAGTTTGACGCATTCTCCGCTCTTCTCGCTGTTGATGCCGACACAGGCGCATTCTTTCACTTTGGGATGCAGGGCGATGACATCTTCCACTTCATTGGGGAATACTTTAAAGCCGGACACGATGATCATATCCTTGATGCGGTCCACGACGCGGAGATAACCGTCTTCATCAATTACACCAACGTCGCCCGTGCATAACCAACCATTGCGGATTGTCTTAGCGGTTTCATCGGGTTTGTTGTAATACCCCAGCATGACCTGCGGACCACGCACCTGTATCTCGCCGGTTTGACCAATGGGCAATACATTATCATGTTCATCTGCGATGCGCACCTCTGTGGAGGGAACGGGAAGTCCTACCGTGCCTATGCGTCCTGAGCCATCGATTGGATTGACGGATATCACCGGAGAAGATTCGGTCATGCCATAGCCTTCCACCAGATTACGTCCGGTCACCTCTCTCCACCGGTCATTGACGGCGCGTTGGATCGCCATGGCTCCACCTACGGACACATGAAGACTGGAGAAATCAAGGGTGACAAATTCCTTCTCGTGCAATAATGCATTGTAAAGAGAATTGACACCTGTCATCAGAGTGATTTTATGCTTTTTAAATTCCTTGATGACGGACTTGATATCACGGGCATTGACCACGAGGATATTCATCGATCCGTAAGACATCATCGCGAGACAATTCACCACGAAGGCGAAGATGTGATACATCGGCAGTGGACACAGGGTGATCTCTTTGCCTTCCTTCAACATCGTATCGAGGCAGGCTTTGATCTGTAGCATGTTGGCTAACAGATTTTGATTGGTCAGCATTGCACCCTTGGCGGTACCTGTGGTGCCACCGGTATACTGATGAGAGATCACTCTGTTGGGATGATCATCAAAGGATGTAATTGAAAATCGTTTTCCTTGCTGAATTGCTTCCTTAAAAGAAATCGTATTGGCCAATTCGTATTTCGGTACCATGCGCTTGATACTTCTGACCACGAAATTGACGATGGGGCCTTTAATAGAGCCCAGCATCTCGCCAATGCTCGTGAGAATAATCGTATCAATATTTGTTTTCCCCAGGATCTCCTGCAGATGGGAGGCAAAATTTTCGACGATGATGATCCCTTTGACATCACTGTCATTAAACTGGTAGAGCATCTCACGCGGCGTATACAATGGGTTTGTATTGACCACCACCAGTCCGGCGCGGATGCAAGCGAACAAGGCAATCGGGTATTGCAGCAGGTTCGGCATCATGATCGCCACCTTATCGCCCGGTTTCAACCCTCTCGACTGCAGGTAGGCCCCCAGTTGCATCGACATCCGGTCTATCTCCCCATAGGTCAGCGTCTTTCCCATGCAGTAAAATGCCGGTTGGTTGGCAAACTTCAACAGTGCCTCCGATATGAACGCATTAAGATTGGGATACTTCTCCACATCTATATTGGCGGGCAGGCCTTTGGGGTAGTTATTGAGCCAGGGACGAGGTTCCATGTATGGTCTGTTATTTCTGTTTTTGGATTGAATGACCAATGTACCAAATTTGATGGTAAGAAAGTAAGAAGGTAAGACCGTAAGAGGTGAGGGAGTGAGGTGTAAGAGGGTAAGAAGGTAAGACCGTAAGAAGTGAGGGGTTTAGGGTGAGAGGTTGGGTTTTGCTGATTAAACTTAAATCAACAAACCTCCTAATCCTATAAACTCATAAACCTATAAACCTCAATAAACGCCAATCTCCTAACCTCCTAAGCTCCTAAGCCAATAAACTCATAAACACATAAACTTATAA
>CAZYHJ010000079.1:0-15618 GCA_964646645.1 uncultured Saprospiraceae bacterium
TACTAACGTATGACGTCTCATGTCTGACGTCTCACGTCTCACGTCTGACGTCTCACGTCTGGCATCTCACGTTTGGCATCTGACGTCTGACGTCTCATTTCTCACTGCTCAATCTGAATCGCATCTCCATTTTCCAAAAACCCACTTCCTGCCGTGATCACTTCTGTCACTCCTTCGAGGCCGGAGAGAATTGCAACGCTTTCGCCGTAGAATTCCTGGATTTGCACTGAGCGTTTTTCAGCTTTGCCATCGCGGGGGATGTAGACGACACCGGTGCGGCCGTTGGAGGATACCAGGGCTTCAACCGGGATCATGGTGTATTCGCTTTTGGTGGAAGGAATGATCTCGACGTGCGCGAGCATGCCTGCAGCGATGCGTTTGTCGGTGGAGGGTATGCTGAGTTCGACATCGAGGGTGCCGCTCATGGGATTGGCAACATCGGAGAGGCGCTTGACCTCGCTGTCGATGGACCAATCAGGATACGCATCGATGGTGACTTTTGCTTTATCGCGGAGTTTAATCTTGCCCCAGTTTTTATCGGTGAGGCCGGCTACGATTTTCCAATCAGCCTGTTTGACGCCCATAATATAGTAGATCGGAATACCGGGACCGGTGATCTCGCCTTCATGCATGAGCTGTTTGATCACTTTGCCATCAATAGGAGAAAACACCTGTGAATAAGTGACATTGAATTCAGCGATCTGCAGCGATTTTTTTGCGACATCAACGGCTGTGGTGGCATTCTGCATTTGTTCTAACGTGGCAATGCTGTCACGATAGAGATTATCTACACGGCGGAGATCACGTTCTGCTTTTTCCAAAGCAAATTTGGCCTGGGTCGCCTGCGCTTCGATTTCGGTCATGTTCAGTTGCGCGATGAGCTGGCCTTTCTTCACGAAGTCACCTTCTTCAACATACATGCGGGCAATGACGCCACCTGTTTTAAAGGAGGGTTTTGCCTCGGTATCGGACTGAATGATGCCTGTGACATGAATCGTATTGTTGAGTCCGGATTGTGTGACCGGAGCGGTGCGGACATGAAACACGTTCATGGGTTTCTCCGCAGGAGCAATATTGGTCTCCTTTGTTTCCTGTTCGCTGCATGAAACCAAAGCGACTGTGAGGAGAGAGAATAGTATTCCAATGGGCTTAATCATATTGAAAGATTTGTGGTGTGTTATTGGATAGGGGCACTGGCAGCCATGCGTTCGATATTGACGTGGCGTATCCATGCCTGATATTTGGAGAGGTTGAGTTCGAGTTCGGTGTTGGTTACTTCGGTGCGTGCATCGAGCAGTTCGATGTAATTGGCCATACCTTCTTTATAGCGACGTACGGTTTCATTATAGAAGCGTTGATTTGCCAGGAGGATATCAGAGAAACTTTCATAGATCGCGATATCGGATCTGAGGCTTTCGATTTCGGTCGCCATTTGTGTTTGGAAAGCTTCTTTGGTCCATTCGTATTGGGCTTGTGAAGATGCGATACTGGCCTCCCATTCTTTTTGTTTGAGCTGGCTTTTCTTATTGTCCCAGATGGGAATTTCCAGTTGCACACCACCCAACACATAACCACCCCAGTCGGCGAGAAAAGCTTGTGAACCAACATCCACCTGGAGTCCAAGTCTGGGTGCGTGTGATTTTTCTTCGAGCTGTAAAGCCAGTGATTGAATTTGTGTGCCGGTTTGAATTTGTTGCAATTCCTCTCTCTTCGTGATATCATACAGAGCAGGCATGGATGGCACACCGGGAAATGAATCACGCTCGATCTCCGTATTGGCAGGGCGATTGAGGAGGAAGTTGAAATGAGCTGCGGCATTGAGTTGATTGGAAACGGCTTTTTCACGACGGGCTTTGAGATGCTCGATATCGGATTGGATGCGCATCAATGCCGAAGGAATGGCCTGGCCATTTTTAATGAGACTTTCCGTGATGCGTTTGTTTTCATTGAGTAATACGAGGCCCTGGTCCATGATATCAATGGCGTCTCCTGTTCCTAGCCATTGGAAATATGCAGTCTTGACTTGTTGCGTCAGGTTGCGAATCGTTTCATCGGTTTGTAATTCGGACAAGGTCAGTTCCTGTTCCTTGATGAGTTTGTTGTATTTGATTTCCGGTTGCAGGATGGGTTGCGTGATGCGGAAGCGGGCATCATAGAAATTATTGGGGAGGAGTTGAAACGTTTCGTTTTCCACTTGAGAAAAATTATTGGTGCCGGTGAGTTCATTCAGGGTGTTGTACACCGGGTTCATGAGATCCCCGATGGGAAATTCGAAACTGCGTCCTTTGTAAGCGGCGGTATAGGTGGTGAGAAAATCCACTTCGGGACCGCCCATGCGGCCGGCGTGTTCGAGGGCGTACTGTTGTTTTCGTTCAATCGCTTCTTTTTGTTCGATCGAAAGATTCTTGTCAATGGCTTCGCGCACGTATTGATCCAGGACGGTCTGCGCGTCGGGTCGCAACGTGAATGTTGATAGCGAGATGGCAATCAGGAATATCCTTTTCATGTGGTGTGTTTTCTGAAAGAATAATTAGGGGCGTAAGCTGCTTTTCAATAGATTAAAAAAGAGATCATAGGCACCGGACATCAAAGAAATTTGATCAGGACTATTATAAATAGTGAGACGTTCTTTGTTGTGAAGCGATACCAATCCGTGTACTTGGCTCCAGAGGACAAGGGATAATTGATCGGTGTCAATATCTTTTTTGAAATGGCCGGCTTCTTTGCAGGCGTTGATGGTTTCCTTGAGCATATTGATGGCCATTGCGCCGTCTTGCCAGAATTCTTCCTTTACGGCGAGGGCTTCCATCGTGCAGGAGAGGATAAACATGAGTTCGTAGTCCTGTGGATTGTCGATACCGTATTGGAGATAGGATTTACCTGTGGCGTAGAGGCGGTCCAGGGGGTCGGGGATATGCTGGACGGAGAGGAAGAGCGCCTCGATCTTGCATTCGAAGGCTTTGTCGTGGAGGGCGAGTAGGAGGTCGTTTTTGTCCTTGAAGTGGTGGTAGATGATGCCCGGGCTGTATTCGATCTTCGTGGCGATCTTCCGGATACTGGTGTTTTCGTACCCTTCTGTGAGGAAGATTTCGCGTGCGGCATTGAGGATCAGGTCTTTAACTTCTTCCCTTTCTCTTTCTTTTCGTTCTGATATACCCATTTTTGAACAGCAGTTATTGATTTAACGCTGCAAATATATTGAACGGTGTTCAATTTTAGTACGGTGTAATATTTTTTTCGACGAAGAGCGGGATTGGGGGGATGGGTTTATGGGTTTATAGGTTTATAGGGTTGTCTTGTCCTGAAATAGCGTAATACCCCCCTAATCTGAGACCAGAGGTTTAGTTAAATCAATCACCTACAATTTACCAAACCTATGACCAAACAGACAAGGCGCAAGTTCAGCGCGGAATTCAAGGCCAAGGTTGCCCTGGAAGCCATCAAGAAGTTAAAGCCACTGGCTCAACTCAGAAAGCAGTTTGGTGTGAATGCCATCACGATCTCTAAATGGAAAGTGGAAGTCCTGGAACTCCTTCCGCTCGCCTTCAAGGTTGGTCATTCACCCACTGAATCAGAGTCCTCCATTGAGGTGGAGACGCTGTATGCAAAGATTGAGCAGCTTAAAGTGGAGAATGACTTTTTAATATAAGAGTGCGCGGAAATTGAGGATAAACGATTGCGAATGGAAATGATTGATCCGAACCATAATAAAGCTGTCTGTTCGCAAGCAATGTGATATCCTGACCGTTGCCAGAAGTTTGTTATACCATGAGCCTGCAACGGAAAAACCTGAGCATATCAAAATTTCTCGTCCTAAAGTTTGGGAAAAGATCACGCAGACCCCACCCGGATGATCCTCAGGTGCTTCACCCCGGATGGCATGTTCCATTCGATTTCGTTTCCTTCCCGAAAACCGATCAGGGCAATGCCCATCGGCGCCAGCACGGAAATCTTGTTTGTCCGGATATCCGCTTTTGTTGGAATGACCAGCGTGAAGCGGAATTTTTTTCCTGAAATTTTTTCCTCGACCTCTACGTCGGAGTTGATACGGATAATGTCTTCCTCCAGAATGGAATCCTCTACAATGGTGGCTTTATCAAGCTCTTCATGCAAAGGCAGGATTTCTTTTGTGCGCTGATGCGGTGGAAGATTTTTGATCAGTTCACGCAATGTCGTGTAGTCGGAGATGGATAGTATAGGTTTCATGTTAGCTATGATTTAAAGAAAGAAAGGAATGTGCGGTGTGCGGTTTTTTATTAAAATATAATTCCGCAAAACGCTGGCTCTGGTTGGCCTCTGTACGTTTGAAGAAAACATCAGGGTTCAATGCTTTTGGATCGGTAAATCCACAAGCACCGGTAAAGTCTGCCAATGCTTTCATCGTATTAAGGTGAAAATAGGCCATCCGAACCCGTTTTTCGGTGACGTCTAGACCTCCATAGAGACTGCGGTTTTGTGTCGCAATACCCACAGGACAATACAATCGTTATGTTGTCGTGCCGATAAAAAAACAGTAAGAAAAGAAACGCCCGCCGCTACATCAGATCATAACGGGGGCACAGGTAACAAAGGCCTTGTTACCTGAGAAACATAAAAACGCCTGCTTGCCGGTGAAAAACCGAAACGTTTTTATGGATAAGAGAATATCAATGACTTTTAATAGCATACTTTCATGACAAAGATAAAAGACGGACATCATTTGAACAAAACCCATGATGATCAACCGCCTAAAACACCTGAAATACAGGAATCAACCTATAAACAAGACATCGTCAGAAAGGTTCGCGATATATCCTTACCCGGTTATCACGGTCGTCCGGCAGGACACCATTGACCCAGCCTGTGAGGTATATTAAAGTCCTATTCCACATATTTCACGAACATTGTACTTTAGACCCAAAGTATATTTACCCAACCTATCTAACCTCCTAACCATCTAAGCTCCTAATCCTATAAACTTAATTCATTGAGCAAAGCAAGAATCCTCGTCACTGGCGGTTGCGGATATATCGGTAGCCACACGATTGTGGACCTGATCCAGTCAGGACATGATGTAGTGTCGCTTGACAACGGAATCAATGCTTCTTTTGATGTGCTGAATGGTATTGAAGCGATCACGGGTAAGCGGGTTACCAACATCAACGTTGATCTCAGTCACGAGGAAGCCATTGATGCCGTTCGTGCTTTCGGTCCATTCGATGGGATCATTCATTTTGCGGCGCTGAAGAGTGTGGAGGAGTCCGTCTATCAGCCATTGCGTTATTTCCGCAACAACATCGGCAGTACTTTATGCACAATGGAGATGATGGAAGAACTCAATATTCCTCACCTGATCTTTTCATCCTCTTGTACCGTTTATGGTACACCTGACAAATTACCTGTAACTGAAGACACGCCGATGGGTCGCGCGGAAAGTCCGTATGGTGCCACCAAGCAGACCGGTGAAATTCTCTATGATCAGTTTTTCAGAAAACAACAACAGAAGTCAGGTATATCCTTGCGTTACTTTAATCCTGCCGGTGCACATCCCTCTGCCTTGATCGGGGAATCACCCACGAATAAAGCTACCAACCTGGTGCCGGTTGTGACCGAAACGGCAATGGGCATCAGAGAGGAAGTCGTTGTTTTTGGAAACGATTATCCTTCGAGGGATGGAAGTTGCGTGCGGGATTATGTACACGTCATGGACCTGGCCCGCGCGCATACCCAGGCCCTTGATTATTTGATGGGCCATAAAAACCAGGACAGCTACGAAGTTTTTAATCTGGGAATAGGGGATGGTGTGACCGTCCTTGAAGCTATCCATGCGTTTCAGGAAGCCACCGGTGTGTCCGTAAATTATAGAATAGGTCCGCGCAGGCCAGGGGACATTCCAGCGATCTATGCAGACAACACCCGGATCACTGAGCGGTTGGGATGGAAACCCGAACATGATATCCGCTCTATCATGCAGACCGCATGGGCATGGGAGCAAGCCAGGAGGAAATAATCTGCTTATCTTCGGTATTCCTTTTCCACGTGTCATACATGAAAATCTTCAACATCATCCTGGCCGTTATCTTCCTGCTCTTTGCTGCTGTTCAATTCAATGATGAACCCGATGATATTCTCTTTTGGGTTCTCGTGTATGCCGGTGTAGGAATCATATCTGCCTTTGCGGCTTGGAACAAATACAACATGTGGTCGATCCTGCTGGGCCTTGCTGCAGTCATCTTCGAAATGTTTCGCAAGTTTCCCACGTTTGCGCAATGGATCAGCAGTGGCATGCCGAGCATCGTGGATGAAATGAAAGCAAGCACTCCGTATATCGAATTTGCCCGCGAGTACCTGGGGCTGTGTCTCTGTCTCATCGTGTTGATCTTTCACTATGTGAGATGTTCGAAACAGCGGAGACAGGAAGCGCCTTTTCAGGAGTAATAGCAATTATCATTGTGTTTAGAAAGTTGAGTGCTAACCACCTATTCGGTGGTGCTGTTTAGAAAGTTTAGATTGATCTTTCTAAACCCTCTAAACAGTGACACCGAACAGGTGTCATGCGCTAAACTTTCTAAACACTGTCTGTTATGGAATAAACTGTGTCATTATCCATTCGTATTTATCCCAGTTCCACCTCCAGTCCTCTCCATCCCACGGCCCTCCTATCGAAGTATACAGGTATGACATCCTGACACTGTATACCATTAGCACTAACACAAAGGCAAAGAAACCGTATTTAATCCATGGCCGTGCATGTTGATAGATCCATTGAAACAACCCGGCAAGCGGGAAGGCCAGGAGTGCATAGTATTCGACATAGCATCGGTGTCCAAACGCGCCACCAAACCACCAGGCCCACCAACTTGCAAAAACGTAGGTGGTCAGCGCAAAGATGAGGAGCACACCTGTGCCTTGAAATTGCTTTACCCGATATCCATAGAAAGCCCCGAGGATCATCAGCAGCGCCATGGGGGAGTATAGGAACAATCCGTTTTGCACATCAAATAACACGGACGCGATTTTAGGTTGATTCCAGAACTTAAATCCTTCATTGGTGTAAGAATAATAAATCCAATGCCCTGTCATTTCTTTCCAATAAAGTAGTTGCGGAGAAAGCATGAGCGCAATACCCGGAACCATCCAAAGGATACTGGATACATTTTTCCAAAGAAATTGAAATCGTTCTTTGAGTGTCTGTATGGAATACACATCATAGAGGATAAACATCAGTCCAAAGATGATATTCGTGGGACGCACCAATATGATCCATCCCATCACGAGGCCGATCACAAAGCTCCTGGACCGATCCGGCTTTTCCAGCCATGCGGGTAACAAATACAGCAACAATGAAAAGAGAAAAAAGCTATAGCTGTGCGACACGCTCATTTCTTTGGTGGCATAGTGGAATAAGTTGGTGCCAAGGAACACAGCAAGCACCACCCACAACACCACTATTGGCCGGAAATACCGGAGCAATGCTTTCCGCAATAATAGCAATCCAAAAAACGCAAAAAGCAACCCACTAATGGCCATGGCATTGCAATAGACAGGATTGAAATAATCAGCTGCGGCATATCCGAAATTCGGGCTGACAAAGCGAGCTAGCAAAAAGAAGGGCCATTCAAACAAGGCAATCCCGCATGAGTATTTGATGACATACTCCCCTTTGTCATTGTAGTAAGGCCACACACTGCCATGCGGCACCTGGTGGAAATCCTTAAGAATAAAAAGAGCCGGAAGGTATTGATAGTATCCTTCGGCATCCGACCAGATCACCGCGCGGGGGTTGGAACTAACCCTCGAGAGCATGATGAACAACAAAGGAATAAACAGGATCACCAAAAGGTGACGACGGAGATGGCCTGCCAGTTTGTGGCTTGCCAGTTTACTGGCTTGCCAAAAATTTGAAAAAGGGCCATGGGTCGAAAAAGTTCCCGGATGAAGCATAAAAATAGGGTTTAATAACACGATTAAAAAGTGTTATCACGACCCCATATCACACAGATCAATGAGAAATGATCTGTTTTGTCACACCGGACAAAGTAAAGGCGAAAAAGAATAGCTGAGTATTAAAGAAACGTTATCATGCAGGAGACGTGATACATCATCACCCCTAAATTAGGGTTGACAATAAAAGAGATTTGGGCACAACTCAAAAGTGTCGTCTATCCTCCATCGGAAAAATTCAATTGGTAAAGCGGAATGCAAATCGTTATTCCATATGTCTTGGGGCAGACAGTTTGATACAATGCTGTAGGGGTACATGCAGCAGGGATAATTTATGCTGAAGGCACAGTGTTTAGAAAGTTTAGCGTTGTCGCCCGTTCGGCGACACTGTTTAGAAAGTTTAGCAACCCCCCAGCCTTGCGAAGGATCTCCTTGAAAGGGGATATTTCCTAAACTTTCTAAACAGCGCTACTGAAAAGGTAGCATGCACTAAACTTTCTCAACTCATGTACAGAAAGAAGCAGTATACTCAACAGCAAAATCTTGTTTTAGGAGTTTATAACATTTTTCAGCGCTTCATTTTTATTTCTCAAATCAATTCCACCCTCCATCAATGACTTGAGATTGGCGAAATAAAAGGTCCAACCTGTTTTACAACCAACATGCCAGTATTGCCGGCCGTGGTCATCATCAGGAATATCAGTTTGAACCAGTTCTACCACCGGCAGACCTTCTTCGCGCTTAATGGAGACAGTGCAAATACCGGCTTGTCCAAACGTAAATTTGAAGTGATCTTTTCCATTACACTCGAGAATGGTTCCTTTTTCTTCCGTTTCATCCGGCCACCCATGCCACCGCCAGTGATATGTATCTCCCGGTTGAACAAGTTCATCATTCTGCCTTAATCGTCCATCGGGTGTCCTGTATTCAGACATGCGCAGAAACCAATGCTCGATTCCTTTTCTGGTCGCCCAGGCGTGATAGAGGGCAGCAGGATCGCAGGATATCGAGATTCGTGTGGTGAACGTGGTCCAATCGATGTCAGCCATTGGTTGTTGTTAGAATATAAGTAATAATATGAGGGAAATTAAGCTATAAAATTTCCTTTGATTTAACTTCCATGGTAGTTTTTACCTGGCGAAATGGTTTCGCACGGAGCACACGAAGGCAACACGGAGGAACACGAAGGCTATATTCAGCAATCCTCCTTTCCTCCGTGCTACCTCTTTTCCTCCGTGATAAACCACTACAGTTTAGATCATTCAATAGTGAAGGCAGACCCATCTCCTGCCCTCACCTCTCACCCTCTTACTCTCTTACATCTCCGGAACCGAATGCAATCCAATCCTATTCCCCTCCGTATCCATGAAGATTCCCATGTACCCATACTCCGGTGAGATTTCAGTTTTCGGAACCAGTATTTTTCCCCCTGCGGCTTCTACCCGGTCGAGGATGATCTGCACATCCGGATTAGCGTTAAGATAGATCAGTGGGCCATGGGTGTCTGACGGTTGGTAAAAACCATCAGCATAAACGACAGCACCTCCGATACCTGTCGCCGGATCGTCTATGGGAAACATTCTCATTTGAATCATCGCAAGATCGAGGGGAAATAACTGCACCTGGAAGATGCTTTCATAAAACTTCGTGGCGCGATCGAGATCGGTGGATGGGATTTCAAACCAGGAAATGGCGTGTTGCATATTTGAGCATTTAGTGATTTAGTGATGGAGTGATTTAGTGATGGAGTGATTTAGTGATGTGGTGAATGTTTGGGTTAGTTAATTCATTATCTATTTGGGTTCCCCCTTTAGGGGGCGGAGGGGGCCGAAGTGAGTTGTGAGTTGTGAGTTGTGAGTTGTGAGTTGTGAGTTGTGAGTTGTCAGTCAAACTTCAATGGAATATCCTTATTTCATACAACAAGTTTAACAGATTTCGATAAAGTGGTATGCGGTACAGATTTATGGAGTAAAACGACCGCCAAACGGTATCATCCGGGACAAGTTAAATTCACTCTGAGGGATAGCAGGTTTGCACGAAAAACGTAATTTTGACATCCCTTCCATTGCAACGACCCCCAATACTCAGAATGAAATGAACATAATCAACCCTGCCGGAGGTGGCTGATCGCTAATCCGTCCAAATAGGGGGCATTGTTTTTGATAATGAGAATTACCATGAGGACCCGCTTAGCCATATTGGCTTTCATGCTTGGATTGCTCTTTCCGTTACAGGCCCAGAAACCTGTTGCCTTAAAGACACTGGGCCAGTTTCGGGGCAAATCCCCTGAGCTATTCAACCTTTTTTCCGGATATACCCCGGCCAGGGAAGACACCCGTGACTATGTGGCCAATGCACACAATGTCTCGATGCGCACAGATGTTTTTGACCAACTCAAAGCTTCGAATGCACCATTGATCCGGATAGCTATCCCGGGACCCGACAGCCTCGCGCTGGATTTATACCGCGCTGAAGTATTCAGCGGAGGAGCAAGGATACGCACCTCAAACGGACAAATCCTCCAGCCGAATAGCCAACATCATTTTTATCGGGGGATCATTCATGGGGATCCTCACTCCCTCGCGATCGTCAGTGTATTTCAGGAACGGGTTCAAATCGTTTTTGCCGATCGTCATGGCAATCGCCGGATTCAAAAGATGAATGACGGCCAATACCTCTTTTTCAAAGACGAAGATCTGCGCATTCCAAAGGACATGAATTGTTATACGGAGGATACGCCGGACACCGATGATCATGACCATAATCAATCCGGTAGCCGCGTCACAGGCAACTGTGTAGAGATCTATGTGGAGTGTGATTATAAATCATACCAGGACAACGGCTCCAGTGTTTCGAATACGGAAGAATGGGTGGCTGAATTGTGGAATGAAGTCATCACACTGTATGACAATGAAGATATTCCTGTAGCGGTATCCGATGTCTTTGTTTACACTTCTTCAGATCCGTTTGCCAATCTCAACTCCACCAGCGCCGTACTTTACGCATTTGCTGATCACATGGATACGCTGACCTATAATGGCCACTTAGCCCACCTGTTGAGCACCAGAAATCTTGGAGGCGGTATCGCTTTTCTGGATGTGTTATGCGCCAATTCAAATAAGGTAGCATTTAGTGCAAACCTCAGTACCAACATTGTACCCGTGCCGACATATTCATGGACCGTAGAAGTGGTCACGCATGAAATGGGACACAATATGGGATCAAGGCATACCCATGCCTGTGCATGGAATGGCAACAATACGCAGATTGATGACTGTGGTAATGTCTATGCGCAAAATAATGGACAGACGCCTGAAGGAAATGCATGCTTCAATTCGAGCAATCCCATCCTCCCCACGAGTGGAACGATCATGAGTTATTGTCATTTAATTGGAGGTATAGGTATTGACTTTAACAATGGATTTGGCACGCAACCCGGAAACCGGATTCGTTCGGAATACAATAATGCACCGTGCAATACTGGAACGTGTTCTCCACCGCTTTGTACCAACTTAACCACGCCGGCTCCCGGAGCGACTAACGTGGATGTCAATCAGGATCTGTTTTGGGCATCAGCTGATGGAGCTAACGGGTATAAACTCACCATTGGAACCACACCCACCAATGGTAGTATTTTGAATAATGTCGATGTCGGCAATGTCACTACGTACAATCCGCCAAATGCACTGCCTTTTTCAACTACCATCTATGTCAAGATCGTTCCCTATAATAATCTTGGTGATGCGGTTGGATGTTCCAATCAAACATTTACCACCGAAGCCAATGTGGCCCCTGCCTGCACGCAATTGACGTATCCCCTGAATGGAGCGCAAAATATTCCAGCGGATGCGGTCCTTACCTGGAAGCATTCGGTGGGAAATCAAACCGGTTACAAATTGTCAATCGGTACCTCCCCCGGTGGTACCCAGATATTGAATAATCTCAATGTCGGCAATGTTACTTCCTACGATCATCCTTCAAGCTATCCATACGGCACCACCCTTTATGTTAAGATTACACCGTATTGGTCAGGAGGGGATATTTCAAATTGCGCATCAGAGAGTTTCACCACCATCGTTCCACTTCCGGGTGATTTTTGCAACAATGCGATTAGCCTTCCATGCGGTGCTTCCATTGAGGGAAGTACATCATCTGCGCTTCCCGAAAGTGGAGTTCCTAATTGCGGCGCCAATATTGAAGCACCGGGCATCTGGTACACGTTTGTTGGAGATGGAACCAACGCTGTGATTTCGTTATGTACTGAATATACCTACGACACGCAGCTCAATGCCTATTCCGGAAGCTGCAACAGTTTGACTTGCGTGACAGGAATAGATGACTTTTGTTACATCGGAAGCCAGATCTCTTTTCCAACGGTAGCAGGAACAAATTACTTCGTGCTTGTTCAGGGATGGGGCGGAGAGACGGGTGATTATACGATCACGCGGAGTTGTTATAGCGGACCATTTTACTGTTTGTCATCCGGTCGGAGTCCTTTTTTGGAATGGATTTCCAATGTCACTTTCGCCAATGTCAGCAATGCTTCAGGCTCTACTTCTTATACCGATAACACCGACGAACCTATAACGGTATCTCGCGGGGGATCGTATACGCTTTCCCTTACCCCCTCTTTTGCGCAAGGTACCAGGAATGAATATTTCAAAGTTTGGATTGATTATAATCACGATGGGGATTTCAGTGACAGCGGCGAACAAGTATATGCTGCCGGGCCGGTGACCTCCACAGTGTCAACGACCATAATGATCCCGGTCACTGCCACAAAAAACATCACACGGATGCGTGTGGCGATGCGCTATAATCAAACCCCTTCTTCATCGTGCGGCACCTTTGGCGATGGAGAAGTAGAAGACTATGCGTTGAATGTTCGTTGCAATCTGGTGACTTCAACAAGTGACAGTGGCAATGGTTCCTTGAGGAGCGTAGCAACATGCGTAGATGATAATGAGCCTGTGTTATTTGCTTCGTCGCTGAATGGTCAAACCCTGACAGTCACTGGAGCCCAAATCATTTCTGATGGCCAGTGGAAATGGATGGCCGGTGAAAACACCAATATCACGATACAGGCATCAGCCGTCAACCGCATCCTCAGGGTGGCTGCAGGTACAAATATGGAAATCCAAAATCTCACGTTTATTGGTGGAACGGCTACAACTGCTACGGCCATTGACAATCAGGGGACCTTGTTGTTGAGAAATTGTAATATTCATCCCGCTGTGGGATCCACCAATACTCCGTTACGCAACACGGGTCAACTGACGATGGAGGGCGTGTGTGACATTACGTATTGATTACTCGAGCACTTCCACGATAAAAAATCCGTCGTCTCCAAGCAGTTGGTATTTGGGCATCAGGATCAGCCCATTGACCGGACAGGGTATAGCACCAAATTCATTGGAGGCTAATAATTCACCCGCACGGACGGGTTGAAAATTTTTATACCCGGGCTTCATTACAAAATCTTCACCTGGTTTGATGCGGTAATGATAGATCAAACGGGTCACCTTTGGTAATCCTTCGGCCATCTTAATAAGCATGCCGTCATGACGATGATCGACATCGCGTGAATCAACTGAACCAATAGTGCGCATGCAATTGACAATAGCCGCAGCTGTACGATATACACTTTCAGGGTCTTCATGTTGACCCGCTTCAAAAACAACACAATATTTATTTTCCGAAGGACGATTAAAATATTGCAGCGTGGTACCATTCAGCATGATTTCAAAACCAAGAATGACCGGCGCATGTAAACCTTTAGCCAGGGTACTGCTCATCGGATCATCCGCGGCGATGGTAAAGATGCCTCCGTCCGCCGTGGTGGTGTGAAAATCAAGAATAAGGGTAAAAGGTGGTTGATATCTCGCGATTTCAGCGTCAATGGTGGAAATCAATTCGATACATTCATGATCTTCAGCTGTCCATTGGTCAGGAGGAGTGGATTGAATCCTCGAGACTTCTTCCGGCAAAAGCATGCGATTAAGATCGCGGTCGATAAATCGTTGCTGTTTTGAAATCGCCCGTTGATTACCCTGAAGTCCCACAAAGGTTCCATGGTACCGGAACCCCGGGTTAAACTCGTGTTCAATGTCCAAAAGACGGAAGACCTCGCTAATCGCCAATACACCAGCGGGTTCATTGCCATGGATGCTCCCGATACAGATCAGGAGCGGACCTGGTCCATCCCCCTCATACCGCCCAATGATTCGATTGTCCATGGGCAGCAATGATAAGAAAGAGATTTGAATAAAACAGGAAGGGGTGCGATTTATCGCGTCCCTTCTTGTTATAACTCATATCTCAAATAATTCTTTACGCGTTTCTTTTCGGGCGATCATTTCCAGTTTGGAGATTTCTTTATCCGAATCTTTTCCTTTCAGCATTCGTTGCAACTTGACGAGGTTGAGCCAGTCTTTTTGCTGAAGGTATTTGGCCTGAATGAGCCAGCTTTCCGGGTGATGATAGAAGGCTAAGGGGCGTCCCCTGTTTTCCAAAAAATCCATCAAAGTGGTATATGAAAGTCGGGCTAACGCATCTGTCGTTTTGATGTTTTCTTTTTCAAATGCAGCTTTTAAGGCGTCATTGATCCCTTCGATAAGTTCAAGCCGTGCTGCATTCGATTCGATCCAGTCCAGGAAACTATTGGTGAAGATGGAGTTGGAGTAGGATCGGATGACATCATCCTTATCATAGTATGAAATGAAAAGGTTTTTTTCGAATCCGAGCTCGACAATTTTTCTCAGCGTATTGAATTCCAGATCAGCTTTCTCATTCTCGATCCTGGAGATGTATTGTTTGTTGCTGCCTATTGCTTCAGCCACTTCATCTTGTGTGAGATTGAGTCTCTTTCTTATACACTTAATCCGCGTTCCAACCTGGTGTGAAGTTCCAGCGGTCGGATCTACTTTACTGTTTTTGTAGAGCGAAATCGGATCTAGATCGAATGTAAGGGTGATAGCTGTGCCGCTGGGCAGCCGGATGTCTTTCGTGATCGATGGCCAGGACAACGTTCCATTGACTAAGGTTACGGAGCTGAACAGGGTTTCATCCTGCAGCAAGTTAAACCCAAAATCTCCATGGCGGATTCCCAGTTTTTCAAATAGTTTTTTCATCTGAATAATCCTGTGGGATCCATCAGAGAACACGCATCCGATCGAAGGGAAATCGGTGCTATAGATTTTAAGGATTCTTTGTATTCGTGGCATTTGGTCGCAGCATTTCGTTTAACGCATAAAAGAGTTCTAACAGGTCGGCTTCATTTTCCTTGACATAGGCCTTTGCCACTTTAAGTTGTTTTGATGGCAGGGATCCGACATACACTTCCTGTGTTTTAATCTCTATCAACGCCTCATATTCATTGTAAATGGCATGAATATGCGGCGGCAGATGATCACCGGAGTAGCAATCGATCTTGATCCCGTTAATGATTCCATAGGTCGGCAAGACGTAATGATTTCAGGGGTATTCAATATTTATAAGGATAAAAATAAGGTAAAAGTTGCTTAAATAAGCAACAAAAACAACAAAACAAGCATATATTATTGATATACAGCCACTTGTAATGTATTAAAATTGAAAAAATTTTAAGATTAGGCGAAAATCAGACAACAAGAGGACGCTGAGCGGGTTTATTCAAAATTGATCTTATCGATCTCACCCATCAGCCGGTGGGTCTCC